>VBAN01000045.1 GCA_005882445.1 Candidatus Segetimicrobium genomatis
GTCCTGAACACCGACGATCCCCTGGTGGCGGGCCTCGGGCGCCTCACCCGGGCTCGGGTGCTGTCCTTCGGGGAAGCGGGAGGCGACGTGCGGGCCGAGGAGGTCCGCCTCCTGCCGCAGCGCGGCAGCACGTTCCGCCTGCGGACCCCCGCGGGCGCCGCGGAGGTGACGCTCCGGGTCCCCGGCCGGCACTCCGTGTCCAACGCGCTGGCCGCGGCGGCGGTCGGCGCGGCGCTGGGGATGGCGCCGGAGGCGATCGCGGGCGGCCTCGGGGATGCGGTGTCCCTGCCGATGCGGTTGGAGGTGGTGCGCGTCGGGCCGGTCACGCTCCTCAGCGATGTGTACAACAGCAGCCCGCAGTCCGTGAGCGTCGCGCTCGCCGCGCTCGACGAGATCGCCGGCTCCCCGCGGATCGCGGTGCTCGGCGACATGAAGGAGCTCGGCTCCGGCGCCCCGGAGGCCCACCGGCGCGTCGGCCGTGAAGCCGCCGGACGGCGGATCGATCTTCTGGTCGCATTTGGCCCCCTGGCCGCTGATCTCGCGGCCGCGGCGCGAGAGGCCGGCGGCCCGCGCGTCGTGCACTCCACCGATCTCGACGAGGTGGTCGCGCTGCTGCGGCGGGAACTGGTCCCCGGCGCTGTGGCGCTGATCAAGGGCTCCAGGGCGATGGCGATGGAGCGGATCACCGCGGCCCTCTCGGACGCGGCGCCCGCACCGATCCCGGGACCCGGAGGCGGCGCGTGACGCCGTATCTTGCGGCCGGGGGACTGGCTGCGGCGCTGATCCTGGCCGCGGGCGGGCCGGTGATTGGGTGGCTGCGCCGCGGCGGCGCCGTGCAGTCGATCCGGCAGGAGGCGCCGGCGCGCCACGGGCAAAAGGCGGGGACGCCGTCGATGGGCGGTCTCTTGATGATCGGGGCGATCGTCGTCGCCGCGCTGGCGGTCGAGTTGTGGAAGGAGGGCGCTCCTCCCGACCTCCGGATCGAGCTGGCGGGCACCGCCCTGTTTGCCGTGATCGGCGGTGTGGACGACGCGCTCGCGATCGCCCGCCGCCGGAACCTGGGGCTCCGAGCCCGAGAGAAACTGCTGCTGCAGATCCCCGCCGCGCTGCTGCTGGGCGCCTATGTGGTCCGGGACCTCCACGCGGACACCGGCCTGGCCATCCCGGGCACGTCCCTGTCGGTGGACCTCGGCTGGGCGTACCCGGTGTTCTGCGCGGCGCTGATCGTCGGGATGGTCAACGCGGTGAACCTGACCGACGGGCTCGACGGCCTGGCCGCGGGGAGCACGGCGATCGCCGCCGTGGCCCTAGGGATCCTTGCCGCGCAGGCGGGTGCCGCGCCGATCGGCGTCCTGTGCGCCGCGGTGGCGGGGGGCGCGCTCGGCTTCCTCTGGTTCAACGCGTATCCGGCCGGGGTGTTCATGGGCGACGTCGGGTCGCAGGCCCTCGGGGCGGCGCTGGCGCTGATCGGCATTCTGGCCAAACTGGAGCTGCTCGTTCTCATCGTGGGCGGGGTGTTCGTCGCGGAGGCGCTGTCGGTGATCGTGCAGGTCGCCTGCTTCAAGGCGACCGGCCGCCGCCTGTTCCGCATGAGCCCCTTCCATCATCACTTCGAGCTGGGCGGCTCGACGGAGACGCAGACCGTCGTGCGATTCTGGGTGTGCGGAGCGCTGCTGGCGGCGCTCGGCGTGGGGCTCGGACCATGACGCGCGACGTGATGGAGCGGCTGCGCGGGAAGCGCGTGCACGTGGTGGGGCTCTCCGGCACCGAAGGGACCGCCGTCGTCCAGTTCCTGCTGGACCGCGGGGTGATCTCGATCACCGCGCACGACCTGCAGTCCCGGGAGACGTTCCCCGCGGCGTTCCGCCGCTACCACGCCTGGATGGACCCGGCCGCCCAGGAGGCGGCGATCGACCGGCTGCTGACGGCGCCGATCCAGGTGCGCTTCCGCGACCGCTACCTCGAAGGGCTCGACCAGGCGGAGGTCATCTACGCCGGCCAAGCGTGGTTCCGGCATCCGGAGAACCAGCCGGTGGCGCGCGCGCGCGACAACGGCGTCCCCCTCAGCAGCATGACCGAGTTGTTCTTTGAGACCGTCTCGTGTCCCATCCTGGGGGTCACGGGCACGAACGGGAAGTTCACCGTGGTGCATCTCGCGGCGCAGATGCTCGCCGAGAGCGGTCGCAAGACCTTTGTCAGCGGCAACGACCGGACGCACGTCCCGATTCTCTACCGCCTGGACGAGGTGACGCCGGACGCGATCCTGGTGCTGGAGATCAGCAACCGCCAATTGATGGGGCTGCGGTACAGCCCGCAGATCGCGGTGATCACCAACCTCGCTCAGCACCACCTGGACGATCACGGGTCCTTCGACGCCTACGTGCGGGTCAAGGCGGGCATCCTGACCCACCAGCAGGCGGGGGACCGGGCGATCCTGAACGCCGACGATCCCGCGACGTGGGCGCTCGCGGCGGCGGCGCGCGGCACGGTCCTGCCCTTCAGCCGGCTGCGGACGGTCGACGAGGGTGCCTGCGTCGTGGACGGCCAGATCGCCGTCCGCGTCGGGGGACGGGAGGAGCGGGTGTGCCCGGTGGGCGACCTCCAGGTGCCCGGCGCCCACGCGCTGGAAAACGCGCTCGCGGCGACACTCGCGGCGCGCACCGCCGGCGCCGATGCCGCGGCGATGGGCCGGGCGCTGCGGGCGTTCCGAGGACTGCCCTACCGGATGCGGCTGGCCGCCATGGTCGGCGGCGTCCGGTTCTACGAGGACTCGCTCGCCACCAATCCTACCGCGGCGGCCGCAGCGCTCCGCGCGTTCGATCAACCGCTCGTGCTCATCGCGGGCGGTCAGCGGCGCGGGGGGACGGCGGACGACTTCCGGCCCATGGCGGCGTGATCCGGTGCGGGACCCTGGAGGCGGCGGTCCGGACCGCGCACGAGGTCGCGCGGTCCGGGGATGTGGTGACGCTGTCCCCGGGGTGCGAAAGCTTCGATCAGTTCAAGGACTACCGGGAGCGGGGGGACCGCTATCTGGAACTGGTCTCCGCGCTGGCCCGCGGGCCGCGCGCCGGGACCGGAGGCGTCCGGTGGAACTGATCCACCGCCGCGGCCCGGCCTGGGGGCTCTTTGTGACGGTCCTCGGGCTCACCTGCGTCGGCGTCGTCATGGTCTACAGCGCGAGCGCGGTCTCGGCGCAGGCCCAGTTCGGCGACGGGGCGTTCTACCTGAAGCGCCAGCTCGCCTATGCGGTCATCGGCGTGACCGCGATGTCGACCGCCTGGCGCGTGCACTATCTCAAGCTCCGCCGGTGGACCGTCCCGCTGCTCGGCCTCGCGGTCCTGGCGGTGATCCTCGTCCTCTTTCCTCACATCGGCCGGGTCGCCGGGGGCGCGCGCCGCTGGGTCTCCCTCGGCGGGATGAACTTTCAGCCCGCCGAGATGGCCAAGCTCGGGATGATCCTGTATCTCAGCAACTTCCTCGCCAACCGCGGCGAGCGGGTCCGCGACTTTGCCTCCGGCGTGCTGCCGCCCGTGCTCATCTTCCTGATCCTCGCCACGGCGATCGTGAAGCAGCCCGACCTCGGCTCCGTGCTGATCCTCGGGCTGATCACCTTGGCCATGCTGTTTGCCGGCGGGGCGCGCCTGCGACACCTCTTCGCCGTCCTGGTCTGCGCCATCCCCCTGGCGCTCGCCGTCATCCTGCGCGAATCTTACCGGAGCAGCCGGCTGGCGGCGTTCCTGGACCCCTGGAAAGATCCGCGGGGGGCTGGGTTCAACATCATCCAGTCGCTGCTGGCGGTCGGCTCGGGGGGGGTCACCGGTCTCGGGCTCGGCCACAGCCAGCAGAAGTTTTTCTACCTGCCGGAGGCCCACACCGATTTCATCTTCGCGATCATCGGCGAGGAGCTCGGGCTGGTGGGCGCCGCCGCGGTCATCCTCCTGTTTGCGCTCCTGGCCGTCCTGGGGTTCCAGATCGCCTCGCGGATTCGGGACCGCTACGGGGTGCTGCTGACCTCGGGGCTCGTGACGATGCTGGTGGGGCAGGCCGCGCTGAACATCGGTGTGGTCTTGGGCGCGGTGCCGGTCACCGGGGTGCCGCTGCCCTTCATCAGCTTCGGCGGGTCGTCGCTGGTGTTCAGTTACCTGGCCATCGCCATCGTGCTGAACATCTCGCAGTACGCGAAACCCGCCCCGGCCGCGGCGGCGGTCGCGGACCCGCCCCGTCCCCGGGGGAGCCGGCTGCCGGCATGGGCGCGTCAATGAACATCCTGCTGGCCGGCGGCGGCACCGGAGGGCACGTCTACCCGGCGATTGCGCTGGCCGAAGCCTTCCTGCGGCACGATCCCGGGACGCGGCTGCTGTTCGTGGGCAGCCGGGCGGGCATGGAGGCCCGGCTCGCCCCGGCGGCGGATATCCCGTTCGTGGGGCTCGCGGTCCGCCCTCCCCGGAGCCTCGGGCCGGTGCGGGTGGTCCTCTCGGCGGCGAGCCTCGGCCTCCCGTGGCTCCGGTCGTGGTGGGGGCGGTCTTCAATACTCCGGTGCTGATCCTCGAAGGCAACGCGATCCCCGGGCGCACGAACCGGCTCCTCGCGCGGTTGGGGCGGGCCGTGGCGGTATCGTCGGAGGCCGCCGCCGCGCGGCTGCCCGCGGGGCGCGCCGTGGTCACCGGCCTGCCGATCCGCCGGGAGGTGGTCTCCGGCACGCGCGAGGAGGGCATCCGGACCTTTGGGCTGGCCCCGAACCGGCGGACCGTGCTGGTGATCGGCGGGAGCCAGGGAGCGGCGCGGCTCAATCGCGCGGTGGAGGAAGCGGTGGTGGGGCTCGCGGGGCGCCGTGATCTGCAGGTGCTTCACCAGGTCGGCCGGGGATGGGACGGGGCGCTGCCCCGCGGCGCGCGCACGGACGCGTTCGGCCATGGGCGTGACGTTCCCGCCCGCGCCGCAGGCTCGGCGCCGGATCGGTCCGATCCTCGAGGATCCGGGGGTCTCGGGTATGTCCGGGTCCCCTACATCGATCGGGTCGGCGCGGCGTATGCGTG
>VBAN01000046.1:0-1903 GCA_005882445.1 Candidatus Segetimicrobium genomatis
TCATGGCGATCGCTGGCTGGACGCCCGGTGGATCTGCCCCCAACGGGTCTTCCGATGATGCCGCCGGGGTCACGGGGCCTTAGGTGGATTTGACGCCCCATCTGGTGACCGGAGCAGCGCTTGGCGCCCGCGTGAAGGTGCCGATGGCGGCGCTGTTGGTGGCGTTTGCGAGCCATTTCGTGTTGGATACGTTTCCCCATTACGATTTCGCCTGGATCGGCAGCCACGGCCTCTTCGAGGCGGTTGACATCGGGCTCGGCGTTCTGCTGACGGGACTCATCATCTGGAAAGTGCGGCACTGGTGGCCGCTGGCGGGCGCGCTGGCCGCGGTGCTGTCGGACGCACCTGGGGTGAAAGCACGGTGGGATACGATCTTCCCTCATTACTCGTGGGCGCCGCCGGGGGGAATCGCCGTGGAGATCGCCGTGACAGGCGCCTTGCTGTTCTGGGGCCTGGGCGCCCCCATCCGGACGAAGTGAACCATCTTCGTCGGGAGGAGGCTGGACGTGCTACCATCTGCGCGTAGCGACGACGAGAGCGGTCTTCGGAGTTTCTCCCATCTTTCCAATGCGACGAATACAGTCGAGAGACGGCTCCTGCACTTGATCACGCAGCGGTCGGGCGGGGCGGTTTCGCTCGAAGATTTCATCGGCGAGCTCTCCCGGTTGAGAGGGGACCTGGGACGGTGTTCTCGTGAGATCGCGGAGACGAACGGGCGGCGGGATCTGAGCTTCAGCATCATCGCGGCGCTCGACGAGCTCGACCAGTGGTGCCTGTGGCTGTACAGGAAGACCCACCTGGAGCAGGCCTTTTTCGAGAAGCTGCACCTCGAGCAGAGACTTCGGACCTTGATCTCCACTGAGGCGTACGAGGTCTACCAGGAACTGATGAATGTGGAAGAGCGGGAACGGGAATTCCTGGGGAAAGAGGCATCGGACATCAAGCGGCTGATGCTGACGGAAGACGGCTCCGCACCGCCCGGCTTGGAAAATTGAGGCCGGCCGGCCGGGGCCGGCGGGGCGCCAGTACCGCGAGATTGCCCCGATGTTGTTGGGGCTGGGCTGCGGGGGGACGCCTCTCCGCCCGCGCAAGGGATGGATGCCGGCCCGGCGAACCGTGTCTCTATCGTGAAGGGCTTACGAAGCTTGTCCCCTCCGCTGATCGTGTTTTTGAGCGTGATGTTCATCATTTCTGCCGTCATCGGCTACGTGCTCGGGCCGTCCCGCCGCCAGGCGGTCACAGTGCCGGCGCCTGGAGTGGCCCCTCCACCGGAGATTGTGGAGCCCGCGCCTTCCGCGCCGCCCCCTGGGGCCCAGGCGGCGCCGGGAGCCGGTTCACCCCCGCCATCCGGGGGTGGACCGTCCGCTTCCCCCGCCCCCCCTCCAGCTGCCGCCCCACCGTCCTCACCAGTATCGCCGCCCGCTCCCAGTTCCTCCCCCCCAGGTCAGGCAGGCGGCGGGGCCGGGCAGGTGATTCCTCCTGCGTCTCCCGGAGGGGCGGCGGGCCCCCCCGGCGCGAAGCCGGCCTCCATGTTTCGCGTCCAGGCCGGCGCATTCAACGTCCGTCAGAACGCCCAGGCGCTGTTCCAGCGGCTGCGCTCCCACGGCTACGCCGCGGTGATCATGGAGTCCGATGGTCCGCCGCGGTATCGGGTGTGGGTCGGAGGCGAGCTTGACCGGTCCGCGGCGGAACGCCTCGTCGCCGCCCTCCGGGCCGACGGCTTCGATGCGGCGTTGATCGCTCGATAGGCCTGGAATCACAAACGAACTCGTAGGATGCGCGCGTGGAATACTCTCCTTGAACGATAGCCCCGGAATGCAGGCCCTCGTTATACTTTCGGTAATTGGTTCATACCGGGGGGCACCATGAAACAGTTAATGGTCCGTCTGGGCGTCGCGTGTAT
>VBAN01000046.1:2072-4488 GCA_005882445.1 Candidatus Segetimicrobium genomatis
CTAACGGGGGGCACCATGAAACACTTATTGATCCGTTTGGGTGTCGCGGGGATTCTGGTCGGCGCAACCCTTGCGGTTCCCCGCCCCGCGATGGCAATCCCGCCACTTGATTGCGCTGTTGTTCGACCGAGCGGTCCCGTCATTTACATGATCAACGAAACCAACGCACAGCAACTGACGGCGCCGGAGAACAGCGTGTGCCTCGTCGAAAATCAAAACCTGGCAGATGCACAGGGCGGGCCTCTCGTTTCTCCACTCACCGACTTCTTTGATATCTACGAGCCCGGCCATGCCCCCGGTAATCTCAACGATCTGACGCCCGTGAGCGATTACGCCAGCGTTGCCTTTGTGCCAAACGCGAATTGCTCAGTGCTGTTGTGCACGACGATAACGTTGGGCTCAGACCTCGGCGAGCCTGCGCCGACGGAGGTTGGGCTGGCGGCGCGCTGCGGCCTCCCGGGCTTTACCACAAACTGCTTTAACCTGTTTGAAGACGCAAATGGAGTCGGGATCAATCCAAATGGCCTGTTGACGGATTTTGGCGTGCTTCCCTGCACCACGCTGGATCCGAACACAGCCACCTGCCTGCTTTTCCAGAGCGACGGAGAGGCCGCGGTGCCTGAACCATCGAGCGCGCTGCTGCTGGGTACGGTGCTGCCGGGGTTCTTGGGGATCCGCCGATTCACGCGGCGCGGTCCGTGATTCGGACTGTGAGAGCCGGCGCCCGCGAAACGCACACGGTAAGAGGCCGGCGGCGCGTCGCGACGTAGGGCCCGGCCCATCAGTTGAGAACGCGCAATACTCCTATTGAACGATAGACTGCGGATGTAAGGTTCAGTTACAATCCCCGTAAACCTGTTGCCAATTGCGTCCTTTGGGGGGAGAGCATGAAACGGCTGTTCGTCTTTTTCGGCGCGGCATGTGTCCTGGTAGGCGCAGGCCTTGCGGTTCCCCGCCCGGCGCACTCGGGTCCATTCGATTGCCAGACCTTGCAGCAGCGGGATGCGGCCGCGGGCCAGCCTCTCATCTATGGAATCGACGAGGTGAATGGTCCCTTGGTGACCTCGGAGGGCAATGCGTGCATTATCCCAACTGGGCTTTTTGTGCTGGTAAGTAATTCCTCCGCCGTTGATGTATACGAGCCAGGGAGTACCTTCCCTGTACCATCTGGACCGTGTGCCCCCGCGTGCACTGTTATCACATTGACATCTGACCCGGGGCCGGCAGGTGGTACTGAGACCGGGCTGCCGTTGACCACAGGCTCCGTGCTCTTCTACGAAGATGCCCAGGGTGTTGCAGTTGATCCGAATGATCCTACTGGTCGTCCTTGCGGCACTTCAGCAGACAACACGACCGCCTGTCTGATCATCCAGAGCGACGCCGAAGCATCAGGGCAGGTCCCTGAGCCCTCCACCGGGCTCCTCCTGGGGGCCGTGCTGCCGGGGCTGTTCGGGTTCAGACGGTTGTCGCGGCGCGATCTGTGATTCAGACCTACTTTGCACTGGCGGCGCGCCGAAACGTGGCGCGCCGCCCCATTTTGAGAGGCGCCCCGGGCCTTCTAGCGAATCTCCTGGAATCTTCCTCCCGATCTCCCCTATGCTCCCCCTGCCTGGGCGACGGCGAGGGGGCCACCCGACGAGCACTGGAGGAAGACCTGGAGGCGTCGTCCCGCGCCCGAAATGGGGCATGTATTGTACTCGGGGAGGCGATGCCGGAATGTTCCATCTAGTGCCCTTCCTTTCCACCGGTCGCAGAGGCAGCGTCACCGCCGAGGAGTGGATCAGCCTCGTGCGGGTCCTGCTCCTGCTGTCGTTGATCCCCGCGCTGTGGTTCTGAGTCATCCCCGTAACGCGCCCGGAAGTGGCCCCCATCGTGGTCCTGTTCGGCGCGTATGTGATCTTCCTGGCGGTCGGCTCCCACCGGCTGGCGCTCCTCCACAAGACCGATCTCGTCATCACGCTGGACCTCCTCGTCATTACACTCGTCGTGCTCATCTCCGGCGGCGTGCACAGCCCGTTCGTGTACGGATACTACCTGACGATTCTCGAAGCGGCGGTGCGGATGAACCTGCGCCAGGCGCTGGCCGCATCGCTGGCGATGGCCGGGATGATCACGCTGCTCTGGCTGCACGCGGGCAGTCTGGCCGCCCTCGAGACGACCGGGTTCCGCCTCGGGGTCTTCGTGGCCAGCGGATTCTTTCTGGCCATGTTGTGCGGGATGCTGGTGCAGGAATACCGCGCCGCCCGCGAGCGCGTGGATGAGCTGGAGTTTGACAGCGGGCTCGCGTCCCGGCTCTCGGGCGAACGCCGCGGAGAAGGCTTGGCGGAGATTCTCCTCGGGGCGTTCCTCGAGATGACCCAGTTCTTCAAGGGTGCGGCCTACATGTGCGATGAGGGGAGCCGTCCGCAGCTGATGG
>VBAN01000282.1 GCA_005882445.1 Candidatus Segetimicrobium genomatis
TCGCCGCCCCAGACCGCCAGGGCGAGGTTCTGGAGCACGAGCCAGAGGCCGAACAGCAGCAGCAGCGAGGCGATCGGCAGGGCCGTCACAACGCGCCGGACCAGCAGGCGGTGCACGATCCAGCCGGCGGCGAAGAAGATGGGCAGGTTGACGAACGCGCCCAGCACCGGGTCGAGATGCCAGCGCTGGAAGTAGACGAGGGCCAGGAACGCCCCCAGCATCAGGAACCCGGCGTTGCTGAGGTTGATGACCTTCATGACCCCATAGATGATCGCGAGGCCGTACGACATGATCGCGTACAGCCCCGCGGTCAACAGGGCGGCGATGCCCACTGAGATCAGGTTCTCGGCCGAGAACACCTCCGCTCGGTTCCGCCAGGGCGCCGGACCGCGCTACTGCGCGTGCGGCAGGGGCAGGATCGGGTCCCGAGACTCAGGCAACTTCTGGGGCCAGATGATGCGCACCGTGTTGCCGGGCGTGTTCTGAACCATCACGTACGGGGCCACGATCTGTCCATCCGGGGCGAACCGTATCACCCCTCCGGGCAGCAGCGAGTTCCGCATGATGAGCTTTGAGAGCTGGTCGCGCACCACCGGGCCCTTGAGGCTCTGGGCCTCCCGGATCGCCAGGAGGAGCACCCGCGCCGTATCGTACGAAAGCGCCTGGAACCAGTCCGGGACCTGATGGTACTGCTGCGTGTACTTCTGGGCAAAGAGCTGGGAGGCCGGGTCCTTCAACGCGGGCGTCCACCACACCGCGGCGACCAGGTAATCGGCTCCCGGCCCGAGCGCCTGCCGGCCCTTTTGATCCGGTCCCCGGCCGCCGTAGGAAATGAACTGGTGGTACAGGCCTGCCTGCAGATACTGGCGGTGCATCGTGATGAAATCCGGCAGGTGGGCGTCGGATAGGAACGCCTGCGCGTTCGCGGCCTTGACCTGCTGCAGGAGCGGGCTGAAGTCGCTGCCGTTGAGCTGGAACGCCTGGTTGAGCACGACCTTGAACGAGCCCGGGTCGGCCTGCGCCTCTTCCAGCACGGCGGTCTCGTAATCCTTGCCGTGATCGGTGTTCTCCCAGACCAAGGCGATGGTGAGCGGCTTCGGCAGCTTCCCGGCCGCCTGCTGCGCGGCGATGAAGCCCATGGTGAACCTGCCCATGTTGTAGATGCTGGCCAGGGTGCCGAAGACGTACTTGTACCCGCGCTTGAAGATCTCCGACGCCGCGCCGCCGCCCTCGACGTAGGGGATCTTGTACTGGTCGGGCACGACCTCCTGAGCCTCGATGAGGGACGTGTCGTACCCGCCGAGGAGGAAGTTCACGTGCTGATCGGTGACGAGCTTCTCGACGAGGCTGCGCGAGCGGGTAGCGTCGCTCCCGTCGTCGAGGATCGTCAGGCTGATCGTGTACTTCTGTCCCGCGACATCCAGGCCCCCGGCCTTGTTGACCTCGTCGATCGCCATGGTGTAGCCCTGCTTGAAGTAGGTGCCCGAGGCGACGAACGGCCCGGTGAGCGGCAGGACCGCTCCGATCTTGATCTCGGATGCCGACGCATACGCGCCCTGCGCGCCCGGCGGCCGGCCGATGGCCGCAACGCCCAACAGCAGCGCAGGGGCCAGCAGCACGGCGGACACCGCCCGCACGAATCGCTGCACGTCCATCCCTCCTTTGTTCACGTGAACGTTCGCTCTCGACAGGCGGCACAACGCGGACCACTCGCCACGGGGTGACCGTCTCGAAAGACTGCCCCGTATGTTCCGGCAGCGGTAGATGACCTCCTTCCGTAGGGGACAGGGGAGGACCGGGTTTCGGAGGTGGCGAACTCCCGCCCACGTGGAGATCGAGACCGGGCCGGCTTGGCGGGGAGAGGACCGCGGCATCACCATCCCCAGGTGACCGATCTCCTCCGGGTCTACGTGTGCACCTCAGAGGCGGTGCCGTTCGCCAAGACGGGCGGGCTCGCCGATGTCTGTGGGGCGCTCCCCAGGGCGCTGGCAGAGATGGGGTGCGACGTCCGGCTCGTCCTGCCCGGATACGGGACGATCGACCGCGGCAAATTTGGATTTCGCAGCATCGGCCAGGCGGAGGTTGCCCTGGGGGCCGACCGCGTGAAGGCGCAGTTCTACGAAAGCCGCCTGCCGGACAGCCCCGTCCCCACCTATCTGGTCGCGAACGACCACTACTTCGGCCGGCAGGGCCTGTACGGCGAAGGCGGCCGCGACTACCCCGACAACCTCGAGCGCTTCACCGTCTTCGGCCGCGGGGCGCTGGCCCTCCTCCGCCACCTCGACTGGGCGCCCCAGGCCGTGCACTGCCAGGACTGGCAGACAGGTCTCCTGCCCGTCTGGCTTCGGGTCGAACCGCGCGATCGCGTGCTGGCGGAGGCCGGGACCCTGTTCACCGTCCACAACCTGGCCTACCAGGGGCTCTCTCCACCGGACCGCCTGCCGCTGACGGGCCTGGGGTACGACCAGTTCACCCCGCGCGGCATCGAGTTCTACGGGAAGATGAACTTCCTCAAGGGCGGCCTCGTCTACGCCGACCTCCTCAGCACGGTGAGTGAACAGTACGCGCGCGAGATTCAGACCGCGGAGTTCGGCTGCGGCCTGGAGGGTGTGCTGCGCGAGCGCGCGGACGCGCTGGTGGGGATCCTCAACGGCGTCGACTACAGCGCGTGGGATCCATCCAATGACCCGCTGATCCCCGCCCGCTACACCCCCGACGATCTCGCCGGCAAGATCATCTGCAAGGAGCAGTTGCAGCGCTCCCTGGGGCTCACCGTTGCCCCCCGGACCCCGCTCATCGGGATGATCACCCGGCTCGCCGACCAGAAAGGGCTCGACCTGGTCGCCCCCACGATTGAGACGATCCTGGGACGCGACGCTCAGTTTGCGCTGCTGGGGAGCGGCGACCCGGCCTATCACACGCTCTTCCGGGAGATCGGCGCGCGCCAGAAAGGACGCGCTTCGGTCACGCTGGGATTCGACGACGCGCTCGCCCACCGGATCGAAGCCGGAGCCGACATGTTCCTGATGCCCTCGCGCTACGAGCCGTCCGGGCTCAACCAGCTCTACAGCCTCCGGTACGGATCCCTCCCGATCGTGCGGAAGACCGGGGGGCTGGCGGACACGATCGTCGACGCCACCCCGGAAGCGATCGACCGCGGCACGGCCAACGGATTTGTCTTCGAACCCTACACCCCCGAGGCGCTGGTCGGGGCGGTGACGCGCGCGCTCACGGCGTTTCAGCAGCCGGCCACATGGCGGCGGCTCCAATCCACCGGCATGCGCCAGGACTTCTCGTGGAAGAGGTCCGCGGCGCGGTACATCGACGCCTACCGCCGGGTGATGGGAGCGCACAGTCAAGGGGCGCGCCGTGTCTAAGATC
>VBAN01000286.1 GCA_005882445.1 Candidatus Segetimicrobium genomatis
CGAGGCGCGGGCCACGCTCGTCGTGAACAAGCTCCGCGGGGTCCTGCCGTGCGTCGCGATCAAGGCGCCGGGCTACGGGGACCGGAGAAAGGCGATGCTGCAGGACATGGCTGTGCTCACCGGCGGGAAGGTCGTCAGCGACGATATCGGCGTCAAGCTCGAGAACATCGACGTCGAAATGCTCGGCCGGGCCGCGAAGGTGCGCGTGGCCAAGGAGGAGACCACGCTCATCGAGGGCCGGGGCGCCAAGAAGGACATCCAGGGCCGGATCGCCCAGATCAGGAAAGAGATCGAGACCACGACCTCCGATTACGACAAGGAGAAGCTGCAGGAGCGGCTGGCCAAGCTCTAGGTCGGCGCCGCCACCGAAACGGAGCTCAAGGAAAAGAAGCACCGGTTCGAGGACGCGCTGAGCACGGGCAAAGCGGCCGTCGAGGAGGGAATTGTCCCGGGCGGCGGGGTCGCGCTCCTCAACATCAGCAAGGCCCTCAACAAGCTCGAGGCCGATGACGCCGACGAACAGAGCGGAATCAACATCGTCCGCCGGGCGATCGAGGAACCGGCCAAGTGGCTGGCGGCCAACGCGGGGCTCGAGGGCGCCGTCGTCGTCGAGCGGATCAAGAACGAGAAGCCCAACGTCGGCTACAACGTCGCGGAAGGGCGGTACGAAGACATGCTGAAGGCGGGGGTCATCGACGCGACCAAAGTCACCCGCCTGGCGCTGCAGAACGCCGCGAGCGTCGCGAGCCTCCTGCTGACGACCGAAGCGCTTGTTGTGGAAAAGCGGGAGAAGAAGAAGGCCGCCGCCCCCGCCCCGGGTGGCTACAACCCCGAGGACATGGACATGTAACTGCGGGGCGCCGCAGCGATGGCGATGGGGGGCCGCAAAGGCCCCCCATCGTGTTACACCGCGTTATCGATGGTCCGGCTGGCTCAGGCGCTCGACCTCCTGCGCCCGCACCATCCGCCCCATCTTACCCGCCCGGCCGGGGACCAGCACGACCATCACGCCGTACCGGGGGTCGATGGTTTGGACCTCGGCGGGATCCCCGAGGCCCTCGACCCGGACCAGATCGCCGGTCCCCACCGGCTGGCCCCGCCGGTCCCTCACATCCTGCTCCGCCGCCACCGGAACTGCCATCTCCGCCCTCCTCCTTACGCCGGCGCGAAATTGCCTCCGACCCGGCGTACGCGCCCTTCCGCCACCAGTTTTTCCAGATGCGCCAGCACCGTGCCTTCTGCCGCTCCCCTGAGCCGGGGATCCAGGCCGGCGTAGATCGCATCCGCCAGATCCTCGACCGACCGGGGCCCCGCTGCCAGCGCCTCGAGGACCTGGCGTTCCCGATCGCGGCGGTGCGCCAGATACTCGGCGATTCGCATCCGGGGATTCCGGATCACCGGCCCGTGCCCGGGCGCGATCAGCGTCAATGGGAGCGCGGCAACGCGCTCCAGGGAGCGAAGATAGTGCCGCATCGATCCGCCGGGCGGCGTCACCTGGACGGTCCCCGTCCCGAGGAGGAGATCTCCCGAGAAGAGCACGGCCGGCCCAATCCAGTAAAACACCGCATGATCCTGCGCGTGCCCCGGAGTATAGAGAACCCGCACCCCGCCGTCGTCGGTCGGGAGCAGTTCTTCATCGCGCAGGGGGTTCGCCCCCGCCCCCCACCTCCGCACCGGCGCGCCGGTCTCACGCGCGAGCCGGTCCGCCGCACCCAGATGATCGCTGTGACCGTGGCTGACGAGGATCAGCGCGACCCGCCGGCCGGACGCCCCGGACCGATCCAGCACGCGGGCCACATGCGAGGGATCCTCCGGCCCCGGATCGATGACGACCGTTTCCCCTGAGCGGCCGATGAGGTAGGTGTTCGTGCCGGCCAGCGTGTACGGCGACGGGTTGGCGGCGGTGACGACCTCGAACCCGCCGC
>VBAN01000283.1 GCA_005882445.1 Candidatus Segetimicrobium genomatis
GAGCAGGAATGCCGCGATCCGGGCTGCGCGCACTGCGACCGCCCCCTTTCTCACAGTCCTACGGTGGGAGCGAGGCTGGGGTTCGGCCGCCGGCTCCTCAGGACACCCGGCTGCCGCTCGGCACGTCCGTGTCCGGCGCCAGCAGCACGACCCGCGCGCCGTCGCTCGCGGCCAGCAGCATGCCTTGCGATTCCACCCCACGGACGCGTCGCGGCTGCAGGTTCGCGACGACGACGATCTTGCGGCCGATCAGCGTCTCGGGCGCGTAGTGCTGGGCGATCCCGGCGGCCAGCGTGCGCGTGGAGTCGCCGATCTTGATCCGGAGCTCCAGGATCTTGTCCGCGCCGGCCACCCGCTTCGCCTCGAGGACCTCGGCCACCCGCAGGTCGATCTTGCTGAAGTCGTCGATCGTGATCTCGCTCATTCGGCCCCCTCCTTTGTCGATGTGATCCGCGCGGCCGGGCGGGTCTCGATCCTGGGGAAGAGCGGAGCCACCTGCCGGATGCGTGCGCCCGCGGGCAGTCCGCCCCAACGGGCGGCGTCCGGCAATCGCTGAGCCGACAGGGGGGCCGGGATCCCCAGCTGATCCCACACCCGCTGCGTGGCCGCCGGCAGCACCGGCGTCAACAGGATCGTCGCGATCCGAAGCGCTTCCAGCGTGTTGTAGAGGATGGCGCCGGCGCGCGCGCGATTGCCGGCTTTGAGCGCCGACCACGGGGCGGCCTCATCGATATACTTGTTGGCTACCCCCAGGAGCCGCCAGATCTCGGCCAGCCCCCGGGTGAATTCGAACGTGCCGATCCGCGCGCCCGCGGCCGCGGGCACCTCCTCGGCGGCCTTGAGCAAAGCCCCGTCCGGGCCTTCGGGCGCGCCCGCAGCGGGAATCACCCCGTCGAAGTGGCGCGCGACGAGCGGCAGGGTCCGGTTGAGCAGGTTCCCGAAGTCGTTGGCGAGGTCGGCATTGAACCGGTGGACCAGCGCGGCGTGCGAGTAATCCCCGTCCTGCCCGAACGGGACCTCGCGCAGGAGCGCATACCGGAACGCGTCCGCCGCCACCTCCCACTGCGCCCCGCTCGCGTCGGCCAGCCGCGTGATCTCCGCGATCGGATCGATAAAGTTGCCGCGGGTTTTGCTCATCTTTTCGCCGTCCACCGTCCAGAAGCCGTGCGCCCACACCTGCCGGGGGGACGGCAGCCCCACGGCCTCGAGGAAGCAGGGCCAGATCAGCGAGTGGAACCGGTTGATGTCTCGGCCGACCAGATGGTGCACGTGGGGCCAGAACCGGCGGTACCGCTCGGGATGGTCCAGGTAGCCGATGGCGGTCAGGTAGTTCATCAACGCTTCGATCCAGACGTAGATCGTCTGCGCCGGATCGAACGGGACGGGGATCCCCCACCTGACCGAGAGGCGGCTGACGGCGAGGTCGCGCAGTCCGCCGCGGATCAGGCTGAGCATCTCGTTCCGCTGGCTCTCCGGCTGGATGAACTCCGGCTCCCGCTCGATCTTGCGAAGGATCCAGTCCTGGTACCGGCTCAGGCGGAAGAGGTAGTTCTCCTCGGCGGTCCACTCCACGGGGCGCTTGTGGATCGGGCACAGCCGCCCCTCCAGCAGCTGATCTTCGGTGTAGAAAGCCTCGCACGATGGGCAGTACCACCCCTCGTAGGTCCCTTTGTAGATCGCGCCCCGGTCGTACGCCAGCTGGAACAGCTGCTGCGCCACGCGGATGTGGCGGGGCTCGGTCGTCCGAATGAAGTCGTCGTTCGAGATGCCGAGCCGCTTCCAGAGCGCCACCCACCGGGGCGCGATGCGGTCGGTCCACTCCCGGGGGGACACGCCGTCCTCGCGCGCCTTGCGCTCGATGTTCACCCCGTGCTCGTCCGTGCCGGTGAGGAAGAAGACGTCGGCCCCGGCCAGCCGCTTCCACCGGGCGATCGTGTCCGCGGCGAGCGTGGTATAGGCGTGCCCGATGTGCGGCACGTCGTTTACATAGTAGATCGGTGTGGTGACGTAAAAGGGTTCCATGTGCTCTCCCCTCTGCATGGCCGGGCCCCGGCAACGCCCGCGCCGAAAGCAAAACGGCCCCCCGTCCTGGGACGAGAGGCTGCCGCCTTCGTGGTACCACCCATCTGCGCCCGCATCTCGCGGGCCTCAACCGGCCCGGATCTCCACCCATGACCCGGACCCACGGCCCGTCACGCAGGCCTGCGGCGCGCCTACTCTGCCGGCCGCTCTCGCGGCCCGCCCTTCAGCGCGCGGCTCCGGAGCCATGTTCCGCCCGCCGCCCCCGCCGGCTTGCACCCTATCCCGGCTCGCTTGTCCGATCGCGCGGACTCGAGTCGGCGGTCGAGCGTACTCCCGCTCCGTCGTCGCGTTGGCATCATGCTACGGGGCGCTGGGGGGAATGTCAAGGCCGCCCATCTGGGGCCGGTCCGGGATGCGCCCGAAGCGTTAGAAGCCGAACGGCAGCGCGAGATACCACCGTCCGTCGTACCGCTTGAACGACAGGCTCGTCGGTTTGAGGCCCGGTTCGGCCTGCGCGCCCTCCGCCCCGGACGCGGGTTGGGCCCCCGCGCTGTCGGCCTCCATCGGCACGCTCTCCACCAGCGGGGACTGGTCCGGTCTCGTGACCGTGACGACCTGCCCGTCGACGGAGAACTGCAGGGCGGCGCCCGGGAACGGCTTCATGCGAAACTTGGGGGTCGCGATCATCCTCAGCGAGTCACTGAGCACCCACTGGAAGAGCCCGATCCCCTCGGGGTAGATCTGGGCTTCCTGCTCAACGGCCTTCGCGTACAGCTTCGCCAGCCCGGCGCCGTCTTTGCGGGCCAGCGTCGCGTAATAGGTCTGCAGCAGGGCCGCGATCGCCTCGCGGTCGGCGCCGGAGAGGCGGAGCGGGGTCTGGCGGCGCAGCTGGATCGTGAAGGGGATCTTCTTCGTGACCCGGGCGCCGTTCGTCTCCCCCGTGACGCTGGTGAAGCGGACGATCTGGTCTTTGCGCGGTCCCTTCGCCCGTGTCTCGAGGGTCACGGACAGCCCGACTCTGGTGTCGCTCGTGTACTCGACTTCCAGCTCGTTGGCGCCGTCCCGGAGGTACTTCGTGACGTAGATGGGAAGGCTGATGGAAATCGCGGTGTCGCCGGCCACGGTCATGCCGTTGAGGGCGACCCGGTGAAGATAGGCCCCCTCGCTCCAGAGGAACTGGTATTCGACATCTCCCGGGTCGGCGGCCGCGGGGACCGCCACGAGCAGGGCAAGCGCACAGAGCAGCATCCTCATGGCGGTCATGCCTCCCACGCGCATCACCATTCCTCTTTGAGATACCCTGGGAGGCGAATGGGTAGACTGGCGGCGGGCTCACGCCCGGTCCAGGACGAACTCCCTGTGCAGCGCGCGGACGGCGGCGGTGACGTCCCCGGCCGGGATGACGCAGGAGACCTTGATCTCGGACGTGGCGATCAACTTGATGTTGATCTTCTGGGCGGCCAGCGCCCCGAACATCAGGGCCGCGACCCCGGGGTTGCTGATCATCCCCGCGCCGACGATGCTCACCATCGCCACCTGATCATCCGCCAGGATCTCCTCGGCCCCGATCGCCGCCGCCACGCTGCGCGCCGCCTCCACCGCCGCCAGCATGTCGGCCTTGGCCACCGTGAAGGAAATGTCGGCGCGCTCCGTGCGCGGCACGCTCTGGATGATCAGGTTGACGTTCACATGCCGGTCGGCCACGGCCCGGAACAGGGTGTGGGCGGTCCCGGGGCGGTCCCCCACCCCCGTCACCGTGATCTTCGCCACGTTCGTGTCGTGGGTCACCCCGGTGATCAGTCTCTGCCGCTCGAACCTGCTGTCCGTCACCACCGTTCCCTCCCGATCCACGAAGCTGCTGCGCACTTCGAGGCGCACCCGATGCTGCATGGCGAGCTCCGCCGCGCGGGTCTGGACGACCAGCGCGCCCGAACTGGCCATCTCGAGCAATTCGTCGTACGCGATCTCCTGGAGCCGGCGCGCCTCCGGGACGAGGCGGGGGTCCGCCGAGAAGACCCCTTCGACGTCCGTGTAGATCTGGCAGAGGTCCGCGCCGAGCGCCGACGCCAGCGCCACCGCCGTGGTGTCCGATCCGCCGCGGCCGAGCGTGGTGATCTCCTCATCGTCGGTGATCCCCTGGAACCCGGCGACGATGACGATCCGGCCGGCAGCCAGCTCGCGGTCGATCCGCGACCGGTCGACCGCGAGGATGCGGGCGCGGGTGTGGACGTGCTCGGTCTTGATCTGCGCCTGCGCGCCGGTGAGCGAGATCGCCTCGGCTCCCTCCGCCAGGATCGCCATCGCCAGCAGGGCGATCGAGACCTGCTCGCCGGTCGAGAGCAGCATGTCCAGTTCCCGGGCCGGCAGGGGGTCGGCGACCTGCCTGGCCATTCCGATGAGATCGTCCGTCATGTCGCCGGGCGCCGACACGACCACGACGACCTGGTGGCCGGCCCTGCGCGTGGCCACGATCCGCTTCGCGACGTGCTTGATGCGGTCGGGCCCCGCGACGGAGGTGCCGCCGAACTTCTGGATGATCAGGCTCACGCGGGGTCCTCCACGACGGCGCCTTCCGTGTCGAACTCCGCGTGCAGGATCCGGCACGCCGCCCCGGCGGCCTGGAACGCCTGCGCCATCGCCGGGCCGATCTCGGGCGCGTCGCCAAACGCGAGGACCGTGGGACCGGACCCGCTGAGCGCGACGCCGTAGGCCCCCG
Organism: Candidatus Segetimicrobium genomatis; assembly: GCA_005882445.1. Taxonomy (GTDB): domain Bacteria; phylum Sysuimicrobiota; class Sysuimicrobiia; order Sysuimicrobiales; family Segetimicrobiaceae; genus Segetimicrobium. Next base: position 4,739 of record VBAN01000283.1, read on the forward strand.
CGCGTCTGGCGGCCGCGAACACGTCGGTCAGTCCGGGCACGAGCGTTTCGCGGTAGGGCTGGTGCAGCCGGTCCTGCGTCGCCTCATCGAGGAGATCCCACCGGCCTCCCGTGAGCGCGGCCACGAGCAGGGTGGCCCGGGTGACGTTGAAGACGGCGTCGGGGAAGGGGACGCGCGCCGGCAGCCGGCGCCTGGCCTCGTCCGTGGACACGTGGTAGTCCGGCACGGCCAGCACGACGTTGAGCGTCGGGGGCGCGAGGCGGATCCAGCGGACCCCGGTGGCGGTCCGGGCGCAGACGACGAGCCCGCCGAACAGAGCGGGCGCGACGTTGTCGGGATGGCCTTCCATCTCCGCGGCCAGATCGAGGAGGGCCTGCTTGCCGAGCGGGGCGCCCAAGAGCGCGTTCGCGGCCACCGCCCCGCCGACGATCGCCGCCGCGCTGCTGCCCAGGCCGCTGGCGAGCGGGATCTGGTTCTGCTGGCGGAGGCGGAACGCCCGCGTGCCCGCCGCGCCGCCGCCCTCCGCCCGCGCCGCGACCGCGAGCGCCGCTTGATAGGCGAGGTGCGCGGCGTCGCGCGGCAGCGTGCCGGCCCCCTCGCCCTCGATCTCGATCTCGGGGTGGCCGGCCGGCTCGAGCGTGAGCGTGTTGTACAGACGCAGCGCGAGCCCGAGGGCGTCGAACCCGGGTCCCAGATTGGCCGAGGTGGCCGGCACGCGCACCCGGATCATCGGACCGCCAGCACCTCGTCCACGACCCGCTCCAGCGCCTCCGGCGTCGCCGGGACGGCCTCGGGCCGGCGCTCCGTGCGCAGCACCGATTCGGGATCTTTGAGCCCGTGGCCGGTCAGCACGCACGCCGCGAGGATCCCGCCCGGCAGCCGCCCTTCGCGCGCCCGCTTGAGGAGCCCGGCCACGGGAGCCGCCGACGACGGCTCGACGAACACGCCCTCCTCGATGGCCAGCAGGCGCCGCGCCGCCAGGAGCTCCTCGTCCGTGACGGCCTCGAACCCGCCGCCGGAGTCCCGCGCCGCGGCCACGGCGGCGTCCCACGAGGCCGGCCGCCCGATGCGGATCGCCGACGCCACGGTCTCCGGCCGCTCGACCGGATGGCCGAGCACCAGGGGGGCCGCGCCCGCGGCCTGGAAGCCCCACATCTTCGGCAGCGCCGCGCTCCGGCCGTCCCGATGATACTGGACGAACCCGCGCCAGTAGGCCGTGATGTTCCCGGCGTTGCCGACGGGGATGGCCAGCACGTCCGGCGCGCGGCCCAGCGCATCGCAGATCTCGAACGCGCCGGTCTTCTGCCCTTCGATCCGGTACGGGTTCACCGAGTTGACGAGGGTGAGGCGGAATTTCGGGGCCGACTCGCGGACGATGCGCAGCGCTTCGTCGAACGAGCCTTCGACCGGGACGACGCGCGCGCCCTGGGCCATCGCCTGCACGAGCTTGCCGACCGCGACGCCCCCGGCGGGGACGACGACGAAGCACGGCAGGCCGGCCCGTGAGGCGTACGCCGCGGCGGCCGCCGCCGTGTTGCCGGTGCTGGCGCAGAGGACCGCGCGGCTTCCCTCTTCCAGCGCTTTGGACATCGCCAGGGTCATGCCGCGATCCTTGAACGAGCCGGTGGGGTTCTGGCCCTCGCATTTCAGGTACACTTCGATGCCGGGTAGGTGGCGTCCGAGGCGCGAGGCGCGCAGCAGCGGGGTGGCGCCCTCGAGGAGCGTCACCAGCGGCGTGCCGGGGGTGACCGGCAGGTAGGCGCGGTACTCCTCGATCACCCCCCGCCAGGCGCGGGGCGCCGGCGCGTCACGCTTTACCATCGACCACCCGGATGACGTTGCGCACCGTCCGGACCACGTCGAGCCCCTCCAACCGGCTCAAGACGCGCCGCATCTGCTGCTCGTCGGTGGTGTGGGTGACCATCACGATGTCCGCGGTCTCGCCGCGGCTCTTCTGCACGACGGAGGCGATGCTTACGTGCTCCTCCCCGAAGATCGTGGCGATCCGGGCGAACACCCCCGGGCGGTCGGCGACCTGCATGAGGAGGTAGAAGGGCGAGGCGGTCTCTTCCATGGGGCGGAGCGGGCGCGTGGACATCGCGACGAAGCCGACCCGGCCGTGCGCGCCGGCGCGCCGGTTCCACGCGATGTCGATCAGGTCGGCCACGACCGCGCTCGCCGTCGGGGCCCCGCCCGCGCCGCGTCCCACGAACATGACCTCGCCGACCGCGTCGCCGCGGACGAAAACGGCGTTGAGCTCGTTGCCGATCGCCGCGAGCGGATGCGCGCGGGCGAGGAACGCCGGGTGCACGCGCGCCTCGACCCGGCCGTCCGACTCGCGGGTGATCGCCAGGAGCTTCACCACGTAGCCGAGCTCCTCGGCGAACTGGATGTCCTGGGCGGAGATCCGCCGGATACCCTCGCGGTAGACATCCCCGGCCCGCACGGGCGTCCCGAAGGTGATCGTCGCCAGGATGGCGAGCTTGGCGGCGGCGTCGTGCCCCTCGACGTCGGCCGCCGGGTCGGCCTCGGCGAAGCCCTGCCGCTGCGCCTCCGCGAGCGCGCGGGCGTACTCCCACCGCTCCTCGGCCATCTTCGTGAGGATGTAGTTCGTCGTGCCGTTGAGGATGCCGACGACCTCCTGGATCCGGTTCGCGGCCAGCGATTCCCGCAGCGGCTGGATCACCGGCAGCCCCCCGCCGACGCTGGCTTCGAGCCGCAGGTCCACCCCGGCCCGTTTGGCCTCGGTGAACAGTTCCGGGCCGTGCTGCGCCAGGAGCTGCTTGTTGGCGGTGACCACGCTCTTGCCGCGCCGGATCGCGTCCAGGAGCAGGGTGCGGGCCGGCTCGATCCCGCCCATCACCTCCACGACCACGTCCACCCGGTCGTCGGCGACCACCGCCGCCGCATCCGGGGTGAGCATCCCGGCCTCGAGGCGCACCTCCCGGGGCTTCGCGGGATGCGCGGCGGCGACGCGCGCGAGGCGCAGGCCGATCCCGGTCCGCCGGCGGATGTCTTCCCCGTTGGTCTGCAGCAGGCGGACCACGGCGCTGCCGACGGTGCCGCACCCGAGCAGCCCGACCCCGAGGTCGGCGGCGGCTGCGGGGGGCCGGGTCTCGGTCACCGCGCGATCCCGACGGCGGCGAGCTGGGCCCGCATCCACCGGCGTTCGTCCTCCGTGAAGGGGAGGGCCGGCGGCCGGGTCGTCACGTGACGGATCAGTCCGGCCGCGGCCATGGCTTCCTTGACGACCACAAACGGGGCCGCGTCGACCGTAAAGAGCCGGGCGAAGGGGGCCAGGGTGCGGTGCCGCTCGGCCGCCGCCTCCAGCCGGCCCGCGCGCGCGTCGGCGTACAGGCGCACGAACGGCTCCGGGGCGAAGTTCGCGGTCCCCGGGACGCACCCGTCGCCCCCCGAGAGCAGGGTGTTGAGGAGATGGTAGTCCATACCGGCCAGCACCGAGAACTCCGGACGCTGGGGTTTGACCAGCGCGATCGTTTCCTGGATGTGGGCCGCGCTGTCGACGGTGTCCTTGAGGCCCGCGATGTTCTGGTGCGCGGCGGCCAGCGCGGCGACGGTCCGCGGCGAGATGCTGCGCCCGGTGAGGGCG
>VBAN01000284.1 GCA_005882445.1 Candidatus Segetimicrobium genomatis
CAGCGTGTCCCCGCTCAGCAGGGCCCCCCTGCCCCCGGCGCCGGCCGCCCAGTGCAGCACGGCCGAGCCCTCGAAGTGGCCGCCGCAGTGGACCAGCGTCAGCCCATCGAGCACGCGGTGCGTCTCGCCCTCCCAAAACACGATGGCGGGGTCCGGCCGCATCACCCACCGGCGGTCGGCCGCGTGCACGTAGACCGGCACGCCTCCAAACGCCCGGCTCCAGTCCACCATGGCGGCATAGAAATGGGGATGCGAGATCGCGATCGCCGACAGGGCGCCGAGCGCCCGCACCGCGCCCACGGCGTGGTCGTCCAGCAGGGGGATGCAGTCCCACAGCACGTTGCCCGCGGACGTCTGCACCAGCAAGGCTCGCTGGCCGATGGCGAGGGCCGGCTCGATCCCAATCCCGGTCAGGCCGGGGTCTTCCTCCTTCACAACCGTCCGGTGATCCCGCCGCAGCTCGTCGGGCGTTGTCCAGGCCTGCCCCTCCCAGGTCACATACTGGCGCTCGTCTTCGCAGATCGCACAGCGGTCGGGGGGCCGCGGCGTCTCCGCGTACTGCACGCCGCAGGCGGTGCAGATGTAGCAGGGCATGCGAGCCCCTCCAAAAGTCCGGCCCTCCGGGGCATCAATCCTCGGGCGAGACCGGGATCGGCGTCCTTGAGCAAGGCCGATCGAAGCGTGGAACAGGACAAAGATACGCGAAGGCGTGTTCCAGCCGGTGCGGAGCGAGTCCTGCCCTTTTCCCCGGACCGCTCGATGCCGCCCTTCGGGTGCGACGGTGGAATAAAGAGCGGCTAAACCGGCCCGCTACCCCGCTCTCAGGTGGCTGGTGGTCTGCAAGACGACTCCGGTGGGCACAAAGAAATTGACGTTATGCCTCCCTCCTGGGGCGGTTCATGAGTTCACAGCATCGCAAACACCGCGAGGTCGCCGACCCACAGCGGGATGACTCCGAATTGGACCAGCCAGACCTGGCCGAAGACATCAAACACCCCGTCTTCTCCTTGGAAGACGAAGAGATGTGGCTTCACAATCACGGGGTGGTGGCCCTGACCCTGCGGCTCGCCCGCGCGGTGGGCATGAAAGAGGAGGAGCTCATCCACGTCCGGCGAGGAGCCTTCCTGCACGACATCGGCATGGTCGGCGTCCCCGATGAGATCATCTTCAAACCCGATCAGTTGACGGAGCAAGAATGGGGGATCGTGCGTCGCCACCCCGTCTTCGCCCTCGACCTATTGACGACGACCGGCGCATTGACTCCCGCGCTCGACATCCCCTATTGCCACCATGAAAAGTGGGATGGCACAGGATATCCTCGCGGCTTGAAGGGGGAGCAGATCCCCTTGGCCGCCCGCGTCTTCGCGGTGGTCGATGTGTGGTGCGCGCTCCGATCGGCCCGGCCCCACCGGGCGGCGTGGAGCGTTGAGGAGGCGCGGGAGTACGTGTATCATCACGCCGGCACACACTTCGATCCGCGGATTGTCGAGGTGTTCCTCGCGATGGTCTCGGAGGAGGGGTCGTAAGTCCTAGAACGACACAAGTGGCAGCCGCTGCAGGAAAATTGGGAGCCACGTGGCCTCCAGACCGATCCGGATGAAATTTCGCTGTTCTTTCTCAACGTGCAAGTTGTAGGTGACGATGACGTACCCCGGTGCCTCGATCCTGAGGAGATACGCCCCCGGCCGGGTAAAGAATGTAAATTCGTCTTCCTCCCGGCGCAAGCTTCCCAGGATCTGCGAGGTTGACGGATCGATCAGTATCGCCGTCACGTTCGACACGGGGCGGTGATCGCTGGTCGCGAGCCGCACGTGGACCGGGGTGAACACAGACCCCGACACCTGGGCGAGATTGGCGGGCACGACATCGACGCCGGGTCCAGGAACACCAGCCGCGACATCAAGCCCCCGTACCGTGCCCACCCTCACGCCCGGGGCGCCTTGCGGAAGCGTTTGAGGCAGCTGATACGGCGTCGCCAGCATGAGGAGCGAGATCACGCTGAGCCCCCGATAAAATGCGTCCTTGCCCGTATTGGCTCTGAAGATAAACGCGACGGCAACGGCCAACACAATGAGGAAGCACACAACAGCGAGGGG
>VBAN01000047.1 GCA_005882445.1 Candidatus Segetimicrobium genomatis
GGATGCGGTCGAAGATCTGGCTGAGCCAGATCGTCCCCTCGCGGCAGGGCGTGCACTTCCCGCACGACTCGTCGCGATAGAACTCCACCGTCCGCCGGATCACCGCCGGGATGCACGTGGTGTCGTCCATGACGATGATCGCGCTGGAGCCCAACATCGACCCGATCTTGGCGAGCGGCTCGAAATCCGCCGGAGTGTCCAGGAACTCGGGGGTGATGATCGCTGAGGAGGACCCCCCGGGGAACAGCGCCTTGACCGACCGGCCCGGCCGGAGCCCGCCCGCGTGCTTGAAGATGATCTCCCGGCACGGCGTGCCGATGGGCAGTTCCTTGACCCCGGGAATCACCACGTGCCCCGACACCGAGTAGAGAACCGGCGGCCCGTACGCCCGGTACCGTTCCGGCCCCAGGGTGATGATGTGGGAGAGGTGACAGAGCGTCTCCACGTTGTTGAGCACGGTCGGCTGACTGTACAGCCCTTTGACGGCCGGATAATACGGGGGCTTCGGACGCGGGAAGCCCCGCTTGCCCTCCAGGCTTTCCAGCAGCGCCGTCTCCTCGCCGCAGATGTACGCGCCGGCCCCCCGGTGGATCACGACCTCGAGGTCGAACCCGCTCCCGAGGATGTTCGCCCCGAAGTATCCGCGCGCCCGCGCCTCCGCGAGCGCGCGGCTGAGCCGCTCGTACCCCAGGAAGAACTCGCCCCGGAGATAGATGTACGCCCGGTGCACCTGGTTCGCGAAGGCCGCGATCAGGATCCCTTCCAGCAGCTGATGCGGGTCCTGCTCGATCAGGGTCCGGTCCTTGAAGGTCCCGGGCTCGCTCTCGTCGCCGTTGACGACGAGGTAGCGCGCCTCGCCCTCGCGCTTCGGCGTCAGTTTCCACTTGCGCGCCGTGGGGAACCCGGCGCCCCCCCGGCCCCGGAGCCCCGCCGCCTCGACGATCTCGGTGACCGCATCGGGCGCCAGGTCGCGCAGGACGGTGGTCGCCGCCTGATAGCCCCCCGTCTCGAGGTAGGCGTCGATTCGCTCGCGCCCGGGCCGGCCGAAATGCCTTGTCAGCAGCGGTCCTGCCACCTCAGGTCAACCTCGCCAGCAGCTCATCGACCATCACCGGGGTCACCCGGGCGTGCCGCTCCGCGTCCACCAGCAGGACGGGCGCTTCTTCGCAGGCGGCCAGGCACTGCACCGGCTCCAGGGTGACCCGGCCGTCGGCCGTGGTCTCCCCGGGCCGGATGCCCAGGCGGCTGCACAGGCGCTCCAGCAGCGCCTCGCAGCCGTTGAGGTGACAGGAGATGTTCGTGCAGATGCGGATGTGATGCCGTCCGGGGCGCTCGAGGTGAAACATCTCGTAAAACGTGGCGATCGACATGACCTCGCTCAGCGGCAGCTCGAGCGCATCGCCGACATCCCGCATCGCGTCCTCGGTCAAGTACCCGATCTCCTCCTGCGCGGCGTGCAGCGCAGGGAGGAGCGCCGATCGCGGCTGCGCGTACAATCCCCTGAGGCGCGCGATCTCCTCGAGGACCGGCGGCGGCAGCGCGCGGGCCATCAGCGGTCCACGTCCCCGAGGATGATGTCGATGCTGGCGACGGCCACCACGACGTCGGACAGCGGACGGTTTGCGACCATCACCGGGAGGGTCTGCAGATTGTAGAACGACGGCGCGCGCACGTGGACCCGCGCCGGCCGGTTGCTGCCGTCGCTCACGATAAAGTATCCCTTCTCCCCGCGCGCCGACTCGGTGGCCACGTAGCTGTCCCCGGCAGGCGGGTGCATCCCCTCGCTGACGAGCTTGAACTGATGGATCACGGCCTCCATGCTGCGGGCGAGCTCGGCCCGCGGGGGAAGCGCGACCTTGCGGTCGCCGGTGAGCACCGGACCGTCGGGGAGGCGCTCCAGGGCCTGGAGCGCGATCTTCCGGCTCTGCCGCATCTCCTCCATCCGCACCCGATAGCGGGCGTAGGCGTCCCCTTCCGCCCGGACCGGCACGTCGAACTCGAACTCATCGTATCCCGCGTAGGGGAGCACTTTGCGGACGTCGTGCGCCACCCCCGATCCTCGCAGCACGGGTCCGGTCGCTGAGAGCGCGATCGCGTCGTCGCGCCCGAGCACCGCCACCCCCTCCGTCCGCTCCCGCCAGATCAGGTTGTCGTCCAGCAGCCGTTCGTACTCGTCGACCCTGCGGGGCAGGTCGTCCAGGAACGCGCGGGCGGCCGGGAAGAACTCCTCGGGCAGATCGGCGGCCACCCCGCCGGCCCGGAAGTACCCCGGCATCATCCGCTGCCCCGAGACCATCTCGGAGAGGTCCAAGAACCGCTCCCGGTCGGCAAAGCAGTA
>VBAN01000285.1 GCA_005882445.1 Candidatus Segetimicrobium genomatis
AGGGCTTCGTCCACCATCTTGAGCATCCCCTGAACGTTGCTCTCGATGGCGAGCTCCTTCTCCCGTTCGAATGTTTCGGTGGCGACGTCGACCAGATCGTCCTCGTACCCCGCCACGTCCGCCACGGGCTTCTCCTCGGTCTTGACCTGATGCTGTTCGATCTCGGAGAGCTCCTCCGCCAGCCGCTTGCGCTCCTCGAGCAGCAGCCGGGCGAACTCGCCCTTGCGCCCGGGCCCCGCCCGCCGGGAACGAGACCCGGTCCGGGTACGCGCCTGAGCCCCGTGTGATGCGGACGGCGCGCCCTTGGAGGCGCTTCGCGCCTTCGCGCGCCGCGCCCCACCGTGCGAAGGCGCGGGTTTTCGCGATCGTCTTGCCGGCATCTACGGCCTCCCTGCAGGCTTTGAAGATCCTGCGCGTGGTGTCCCCGGGACCTCGGCCCTCCCAGGGGAACGCAGCGTGCTTGAACGCTCGGGCGATCCGGGAAATTCCTCCGCCTCGGAGGGGAGCGCCGCGCGTACCGCGGCCGCCGCCAGCACCTCGGTCCCATCCAGAACCGGCACTGAAATGGCCTGCCGGTCCGTCACCAGCGGGAGCTCCGTGCACCCGAGCACCACCACCTGCGCCCCGCGGCCGATCAGCGCCGCGGCAACCTCCCGGACTCGCTCCCGCGCCGCCGCGCCCAGGTCTCCGGCCTTGACCGCGCAGATCGCCGCCGTCACGCCCTCCTGCTCGACCGCCGCGGGCTCGACCACATCGATCCCGCGGGAGGCGAGCGCGCGGTGATACAGGCGCGCCTGCATCGTTCCCGAGGTCGCGAGCACGCCGGCCGCCCGAGGGCGGGGAACCAGCGCGGCCGCGGCGGCGGCGACCTCCTCCATGATGTCGAGCACGGGGATGCCAACGCTCCGGCGAATCTGATGCAGGTACGCGTGCGCGGAATTGCACGGGATCGCGATGAGGTCCGCCCCGGCGCGCTCCAGCCCCCGGGCCGTCGCCACCAGGGCCTCGGTCGGGTCAGGGCCTTCGCCGCGGAGCGCCGCCGTCCGGTCAGGGATCTTGGGATTGCTGTCGATCAGGACGCGGAGGTGGTCCTGGTCCGTGCGCGCGGGCGTCAGCCGGACCAGCTTGGTGTAGAAATCCGCGGTGGCGAGGGGCCCCATCCCCCCCAGCACCCCGACGACCTTCTGCCTCGCTCGCGACACCGCCCGCTCCTTCTTCTACGCGGTTTGAGCAATCCCGACGGTCAGCTCCCGGCCGTCCAGGCGCAGTGCCTTCCGATGGACGGGCGCGCCCGCCGGGGGCAGGCCCGCCCGCGCCTCCTCACCGAGCACCTCGCGAAGGACGTAATCACCGTGCGTCCGCAGCACCTCGGCGAGCGCGGAGTCTCCCTCGTAGTAGAGGGTGATCCGGTCCGCGATCTGGAACCCCGCTTCCTTGCGCAGTTGCTGGATTTGGTGCACGAGCTCCCGGGCCATCCCCTCGCGGACCAGGTCGCCGGTGAGGGTCGCGTCCAGGACCACCCAGGCGCCGGTCTCGCCGGCGCCGACCAGCCCCGGATGCCAGTGGACACGCACCTCCACCTCCGCCCGCTCCAGCACGATCTCGTCGCCGCGCGCGAGGGCAAGCCGAAACGGTTCCCGCTCCGGGGTCCCCTCCACGATGGCCTCGCCGCGATCTCGCAGCGCCTCCACGATCTCGGTGATCCGGCCCCCGAACTTGGGCCCCAGCAGATCGAACCGGGGGCGCACCTCCAGCCGGCCCAGCGTCCGGTAGGACTCCGCAAACCGCAGCGCCTTCACGTTCAGCTCATCCCGCAGGTGCTCCGCGAGTTCAGGGTCGCGCTGCAGCACGCCCGACCGGTCCACGATGATGGCCGACGCCAGCGGCTGGCGGACGCGCACCTTCGCGGCGTTGCGGGCCGACCGCCCGATCGACACGAGCTGCCGCGTCCGCTCGGTCGCCTCAATGAGCTCGGGGTCATCCGCGGCCGGATCCGCCGCCGGCACCGCGCAGAGGTGGACGCTCTCGGGGGAGCGCGTGTCGATCGAGCGGACCAGGTTCTGGTACATCGCTTCGGCCAGGAACGGCACGAACGGCGCCAGGAGGCAGCTCAGCGCCGCCAGCACCTCGTACAGGGTCTGGTTTGCGGCCTGCTTGTCCGCGTCGCGTTCCGATTTCCAATAGCGCCGCCGGCCCCGGCGCACATACCACAGGGAGAGATCTTCCACAAAGCGCTCGATCGCGCGCGCCGCGGCAGGGACGTCGTACCGGTCGAGGCCCTCCCGCACCGTGCGGATCAGCCGGTGCAGCAGGGCGCGGATCCACCGGTCCAGCACCGAGGGCTGCCCTCTCAGCACCCCGAGCGCGACCTGTTGATCGCGCAGCGGCTCGGGGGTGAAGCCGTCGAGGGCCGCGTAGGTGACGAAGAAGGCGTAAATATTCCAGAGCGGCAGGATGAACCGCCGGCGCACGTCATCGGCGGGGCCGTAGCCGAAGTTCAGGTTCATGGCCGGGTTTTGGACGGCGTAGAGCCACCGGAGGACATCGCTGCCCATCTTCTCCGCCGCTTCATTGAACTCGATCATGTTGCCCCAGGACTTGTGCATCTCCCGTCCCTGCTCGTCCCGGACCATCGCGTGGCCGAGGCAGGTCCGGAACGGCTCGCGGTTTTCCAGCACCTTGCTCATCACCAGCATCGAGTAGAACCAGTTGCGGTACTGGCCGGGGAACGCTTCGGTGATGAAGTCCGCGGGGAACCACTCCCGCCACGCCGCGCGATCCCGGCGGTAGCCCATCGTCGAGTAAGGGACGATGCCCGCGTCCAGCCAGGGGTTCCCGACGTCGAGGATCCGGGACACCGGGCCCCCGCACCGGGGGCACCGGATCTTGACCGCGTCGATCCAGGGACGGTGCGGGGTGTGGCCCGCGAACTGGTCCCACCCTTCCACCGCGCGCTCGCGGAGCTCGTCCTCGCTGCCGATCACCTCGAACGACCGGCAGGCCCGGCACTCCCAGATGGGCAGGGCCAGCCCCCAGTAGCGCTTCTTGCTGATCATCCAGTCGTGCATGTTCTTGAGCCAGTCCAGTTCCCGTTCCAGGCCGAACTCGGGCATCCAGCGGATCTTCTCCGTGACCGCCATGATGGGGGCGCGGAGCGGATCCATCGCGATGAACCACTCGTCGACGAGGCGGAACACCAGCTCGCTCCCGCACCGCCAGCAGACCGGGTAGCGGTGCGTGTACTCCTCCGCCCGGTAGAGCAGGCCGCGCTTCTCCAGATCGTCCCTGATGGGCGCGCCGACCTCGTAGACGTGCCGGCCCGCCAGCCAGCCATACGGCTCCGCGAAGATGCCGAATTCATCGATCGGAGCCAGAACCGGGAGCCCCAGGTCCCTGCCGAGCGCAAAGTCCTCCGCGCCGCTGCCCGGGGCGATGTGCACGAGCCCGGTCCCCTCCGCCGCGCTGACGTCGCGCCAGGGGACGACGCGGTGCTCCACGCCCCGCTGCGCCGGCAGATCGTCGAACGGGCCGGTATAGACCCAACCGACCAGGGCGGAGCCGGGCAGTTCCTCCCGCACGCGGTAGCCGCCCCGCAGCATCTCCAGGCGATCGCGGACGAGGTAGTAGGTGTCCCGCCCCTGCTCGACCCGGACGTAGGTCAGTGCCGGGTTGACCGCCACGGCCACGTTGCTGGTCAGGGTCCAGGGCGTCGTCGTCCAGACGAGCAGATACGCTCCGGGGTGATCCCGGAGGGGCAGCCGCACGGTCAGGCCGGGGTGGGTGACCTCGACGTACCCCTCGGTGACGATCTCGTGCTCGGAGAGTCCGGTGCTGCACCGCGGGCACCACCGCATGACGTCGTGTCCCTTGTACAGGAGGCCCCGCTCCGAGCACCGCTTGAGGATCAGCCAGATGCAGTAGTTGTTCTCATCGGACATCGTGTAGTAGGAGTGATCCCAGTCCATCCAGTACCCCAGCCGGAGGGACTGCTGGGTCTGCACCCCGGCGTAGTGGAGGACGCGCGCCTTGCAGCGCTCCACAAACGCGGCGATGCCGAACTTCTCGATGTCGCGCTTGCTCTTGAAGCCGAGCTCCTTCTCGACTTCGACCTCCACCCACAAGCCCTGGCTGTCGAACCCATTCTGATACCGCTGGCGATGACCCAGCATCGTGTGGTAGCGGCAGAACAGGCCTTTGTACGTGCGGCCCCCGGCGTGATGCACGCCCATGGGGTTGTTCGCGGTGATCGGCCCGTCGAGGAACGACCAGCGGGTCGGGGCCGACGCGTTGCGGCTCAGGTATTTCGCGAGGAGGCCGCGCGCCCGCCACCAGTCGAGCAGCGCCTGTTCCTGCGCGGCGAAGTCGAGGCGGGTCTCCACTGGCTGGAACGGCATCCAGGCCCTCCGTAACAAAAAAGCGCGCGCTGCTAGCGGCGGCGCCCTTTCCTGTTCGCCCAGGTCTCGGCGATTTTAACACACCCTCCCCAACGCGTCAACGGCGGTGCGGCGGCCCCGGCGAAGCGACCGCGCGCTCGAGGCCCGCCCC
>VBAN01000048.1:0-291 GCA_005882445.1 Candidatus Segetimicrobium genomatis
CTCGATCTCTTTGGCGACGGTGACCCCGTCCTTGGTGATCGTGGGGGATCCCCACTTCTTTTCGAGCACGACGTTCCGCCCTTTGGGGCCGAGCGTCACGCGGACGGCGCTTGCGACCTTTTCGACACCTCGCTCAAGGGCCTTGCGCGCATCCTCATCGTAGAGCAAGAGCTTGGCCGGCATACCCGAGCCTCCTCGACGCGTGGAGTTTAGCACTCGCGATGGTTAAGTGCTAACCATTCTCATTTTTCACCGTGAGGCCCCTGCTTTCAAGGGTATCCAGGAGGTGGA
>VBAN01000048.1:339-7066 GCA_005882445.1 Candidatus Segetimicrobium genomatis
CCAATTTACGGATGGGCGCCGATCGCGTAAGAAATCGGGACGGCTGCCGCCCAGCACGGAGAAGCTCCGTCCCTGGGCCGTCGCAGCCGTCGGCCGTCCCGTCCTGGAGACGGTCTGCGCTTGGGTTGGGGCCGCCAAAGTGACTTGGGGTGGCGCCCCGGCCTCGCAGCCCGCTCGGTGAAACGGGAAACTACCGTACCACGCTGGCGGGGGCAGGTCAATGCGATGTCCCATGGTCTGTCCCCCTAATTGACCGAGGTTGCCGGCGGTATTAAAATAGGATTCAGGGATCCACCCGGAGTTCCGGCGCCGCCTGAGTGCTTTCTTTGCGCGGTGGGAAGAGTCTGTCGACCGCGGCCTTCGTGTACGCGTAGCGCGGAGGGAGTTTCGTCGGGACCTGGAGACGCGGCGGATGGCCACCGCGCTGATCAGTCAGATCGAAGGGGCGGTGCTCCTGATGAAGGCACACCGGCGTGCAGACCCCATCGAGGCAGGTCTGGGGACCTTGCTCAAGTTCATGGAAAGTAGGTGAACCGAATGGGACCTGGCGACCGTCAGACCACTACCGCTGTGGCTCCCCTCGTGCCTCCGGCGCCTGTCGCGGGCGACGCCGCGACGCTTGCGCGCACTCCGGGGGGGGCCGAGGCGGCGCTGTTCAACGAGATGGCAACCCAACACCTCGAGGCCCTGTACCGGACCGCACTCCGGCTCAGCGGCCGGCCTCAGGACGCCGAGGATCTCGTGCAGGAGACCTACCTGCGGGCGTGGCGCTCGCTGCACACGTACAAGCCGGGCACCAATCCCAAGGCCTGGCTGTTCCGGATCCTCCATAACGCCCATATCGATCGGTTCCGGGCTTCGTCACGGACGGTGCAGACCGTCGACGAGTTCGAGGGACAGGACCCGGCCTTCGTGGTCCACGAGACCCCCGAATCGTTGATCATGTCGGGTCTGATGGATGCCGAGGTTCGGCAGGCGTTGATGGAGATCCCCGAGGTCTTCAGAGCCTGCCTCGTCCTGGCGGACCTGGAGGGGTTCTCCTACCAGGAGATCGCCGACATCCTGGGGATTCCGCGGGGGACCGTGATGAGCCGGCTCTTCAGAGGCCGGCGGGCGATGCGCCGGGCACTGATCAAGTACGGGCGGGATCACGGCTACCTAAAAGCCAGTTGAGTTGCCGCCGCGGAACTCAGCCCGGACGGTTTCCAAGATCTCCGGTGAGGCGAGCAGGTCGATGGCGGTCGTCACCATGACCCTCGCATCGTTTATCATTCCTCTGAGGCCGAGCTCCGACGCCCCGGCGTCCAGGGCTTCCCGAGTGTGCATCCCCACGCCCGGCGGGCAGGTCGGCAGCGTGTAACTCACCGTCGGGACGGCCTGGCTGAGGTTCCCGAGGTCGGTGGAAGCCCCCACCAGCTTCTCGGCCATGTCGAATCCCAGGGTCTTGGCGTTCTGCCGGACCACGCCGGCCAGGGCGGGAACGTACTTGAGCGAATCGTGGAAGAGCCCGTGGCTGACAGCGACGGCCGTCCCACTGGCCCCCGCGGCCGCCCGCGCGCACGCTTCGACCCGGCCCATGAGTTCGCGGACGTACGCGCCGTCGGTCGAGCGGACCCCGAACTCCGCGGCGGCGCGCTCCGGGATGATATTGACGGCCTGGCCGCCGTCCGTGATGATCCCATGGATGCGCGCATCCGGGCGGATTTGCTGGCGCAGCGCGTTCACAGCGGTGAACGTCACGAGAACCCCGTCGAGCGCGTTGGCGCCCTTCCACGGCGCAGCGGCCGCGTGCGCCGGTCGCCCGGAAAACCTAAACTGGACCGTCTGGACCGCGAGGCATCCCGTTGCCACCGACGTGTCGGGGCCGGCGTGGTACTGGAGCGCCGCGTCGACCCCGGCGAACGCCCCCCGCTCCAGCATCAAGATCTTTCCCCCGCCGCCTTCCTCGGCCGGCGTCCCAGAATAGACCACGCTGCCGCGCAGTTCGGGCATGACGGCGCGGAGCGCCACGGCCGCGGCCGCCATCCCGGCGCCCATCAGGTTGTGGCCGCAGGCATGGCCCAGGCCCGCCAGCGCGTCGTACTCGGCGATGAGCCCGACGGTCGGGCCCGGTGCCGCGCCGCGCGCTCGGGCGGCGATCGCGGTGGGGATCTCCGCGATGCCGCGCTCGACGGCAAGCCCGTGGCCCTCGAGCATCTCCGTGATCCAGGCGACGGCCTGGTGCTCCTCGAACCCTGTCTCGGGGTGGGCATGGATCCGGAGCGCCAGGTCGCGCGCCTCCGCGTCGAGCCCGTCCAGCGCTTTGAGCGCCCTTGCCTTGAGGGCCGAGAGATCTGACCGGTTGTTCACGGGTGTGCGTGTTTGAGGATCGTCAAGGCGATTGGCAGGACCTCGACCCCCTGCGCCCCTCGCGTCGCGACGACGACGCTGTCCGCGTAGAGCCACAGGTACGGAGCATCCGTCCAGACCTGCCGTTCCACTTTGGCGTAGACGGCGTCCCGAACCCGCGGGTCGACCGCCCGCGTGCCTTCAGCAAGCCACGCGTCCACCAGCGGGTTGGAGTACCAGGTAAAGTTCCAGGCCCTGGGCCGGTGCTGGCGATCCGGGTTCGACCGGTAGAGCGCGTCGAGGTGATCGCCACCGTCGCCGTTGCTCGGGCCGAACCCGAAGAACGCCAGGTCCCACGTGGACTGGTCCGGCGGGACGAGCAGGTGGTCCGGCAGCGCCGCGGGCTCCACGTACGTGAAGTGCGGCTCGAACCCGACGTTTCGAAGGTAATCGGCCAGCGTTTCAACGATCTCGACGTCGTGCGGGAAGGCGCCCTGGGGGGTGAGGAGGGTGATCTGCAGCGACCTCCCGTCCTTGACTCGTACGCCGATCGGAGGAGCCGGCTTCCAGCCCGCCGTCTCGAGGAGCATCCGCGCCTTCGGCGGGTCGTACGGCCAGGCGGCGACATCCGCGTATCCCGACGTCCGGAGAGCGAGCGGCGAGCGCAGGACCGCGGCGTTTCCCTGAAAGAGGGCCTGGACCAGGAGTTGCTTGTTGACCGCGTAGTTCAGGGCCTGCCGCACCCGGATGTCCTGCAGCGCTGGGCGGTTCAGGTTGATGCCCATGCCGAACGTGCGGAGGGCGGGCCGGACGATGACGGTCACCCCGGGAGCCCGCCGCAGCGCGTCGACGCTTTCGGTCGGTATTCCCTCGGCGACCTGCGCCTGGCCGCTCTGGAGAACGGCGACTCGGGTGGCTGGATCCGGGACGGTGCGAAGCACGATCCGGTCGAAGCCGGGGCGCCCGTCCCAGAACTGGCGGTGCGGCACCAGGTCGAGCTGGGTCCCGAGGTCCCAGCGGTCGACCGCGTACGGTCCCGTACCCACGGGGTGCAGCCTGTACTCCGCCCCCCATCGCTCTACGGCAGCCGGGCTCGCGATGAGGGCGGACCCCTGAGCCAGAGTGTTGAGGAGCGTCCCGTAGGGCTCCTTCGTGAGCACCCGCACGGTTGCGGCATCCAGGGCGGACACCGATGCGATCGGATCCCAGAGCGTCCGGTTCGAGGTGTTCGTCGCCGGATTGATCACGCGATCCAGGGTGGCGACAACCGCCTGGGCGGTGAGCGGCGTGCCGTCCTGGAACGTCACCCCCCGCCGGATCTTGAACGTCCACGCGCGCCCGTCCGGGTCGACGCTCCACGAGGCCGCAAGTTCGGGCACGATCGACATCTCGTCCGTAAATCGGACCAGGCCGTCATAGATGAGAAACGCCGCCTCGGATTCCGCAGGGGACACCGGACGGCCGGACGAGCCGGCCGGGTCGAGCGCCGACACGGCGACGGCTTGCGCCACCACCAGGGCCGCGCCGCCCTGCGCTCCGACGCTCGCCGGCGCCGCGCCGCCGGCCAGGAGGGCCGTGGCGATCACGGCGAGACAGCGGGCGCCTCCCTGTGTCTTCAGAACCATGGATACCGCGGCTCGCGATACAGCCGTCCGAAGTCGATGCCGCTCTCCACCATCCGGCCCAACAGATCGACGATGTGCCCATGCAGCGGGGCCGCGACCGCATCCGCTCCCACATCCAGCAGCCCGGGTCCGTCGTTGTTGGCGCCGGCCGCGGCGCAGAGGTCATGCACCCGGGCATCGATATCGCGACCATGCAGGATCCCCGGGCGCTCCAGCAGGAGTGCCATCCCGGCCTCCACCCCGTACGCCCCCCAGTTGGAAATCGCCGCCGCGATGAGAAGGTCGGTTGGGACCTCGGGGATGGTGGTGCCTCCACACGGACAGGCGCAGCGGGCCGCGTGCGGAACGGCCTGCAGCACACTGTCCCGGATGGCGGCACAGCCGATCTCGTTGCCGCCGTCGCCGACCCCGATCGTCAGGATCTCGCGCTCGCCCGCGGAGGCAAACAACGTATCGATCTTCCCGCAATAATCCGTCAGCCGCTTCCCGCTCGACGAGTGGTACTGCCGGTGCTCGTTGGCTCCCGTCCGCTCAATGGCGACGAGCGCCGAGGGCCGCAGCGTATCGAGGAGTGCCTGGGCGCGGACGGCGGCCTCTTCCCATTCCAGCGGGAACGGAAGAACGGCGGCGGTCGTGGGCAGACTCAGGGCGTCGTCCAAAGGGCGGACGTAGAGGCCCGCGTCCACCGCGAGCAGAAGGGCGCGGGCCAGAGTGGCGGTCCCCACGGGGCCGTCCTGCTCCCCGGCGAACCACGGATACATCGGCAGGCCGGTCGCAAGGATCACGACCTGTCCCTTGTGGACCTTTTCCAAGAGGCGCGCGGCCGCGGTGAGGCACAACGGCGCGTCCTGCAGGGCCCGCGCCGCCTGGTAAAGGTCACCGATCACTCCGCGGCCCGTGATCTCGATGCTGACCAGCCGATCGATGCCCTCGCCGATCGTGCGCTGCGCGGGCGTCAGTGTCATCGCCGACCTGTCCTCCCAGCGGTAAGCTCGTGTGGGAACCCCGAACGGTGGAACGGCCGATCTACACTATGCCACGGGGCGGCTCACCGTTCCTGCCGGGCACGCGCATCCGGCAGGCTGAGGGGCGTCGGAACCATTCGCCAATGTGCGGGGAAGGATCGCGGTCTTGACCCAGGGTGCGCGGTACTCGAGGCTGTGTAGAACTGCGGCGGTCGGGCGCGGGGGACCGGCGGGCGCTCCGCTCAAACGGGCGGGTAGGGCCGGTTTGGCCCTCCCCGCCCGCTAGTGCAAGCCGCTTGCGTTATCCTCTGCCGTGATCGTGACCGTGGTCCTCGTGACCCTCACCGCGGCCTTCGCCACGGCCCCGGTCCCCGTCCGCCACGATCATCGCGGGGTTGTAGCTCAGGTGGCTGGAACGCATCGTCTGCGCGGGCGTGAACGCCGGCGCCAGCGCCACCAGGAGGCTGAGGGCAGATGCCATCGTCACGAATCTTGCAGCGATCTTCTTAGTCATGATCATTCTCCTCCTATGGTTTTGTTGCGTTTCTTCCGGCCCCGCCTCTTTGCGGGGCCGTCTTCGTGCGCTCGCGAGCGTGCCCATTCTATTGCCGGACCGCCGTGCCGCGCCAGTCGTTAGATCACTGTGGGAGTCGGCCTTCGGGGGAAGTATCGAATTGTCGTCTAAAGTCGCCTCGCGCCGTTGCCGGAGGCGAAGATGCTCACGAACGCCCCGTGATCGCGTCGCGGGGGGGTTGAACGTGTGCCGCTCTGCCTGTTCTCTGAGTGCCCTTCATAAAGAACACCGGATGAGCGGGATCGACCGTGAACGTCCCCGCCGGGTCCCTCCGTCACCCGAACGCACGTTCCCGCGCACACTCGCTCGCATGGTCTCGGCGGACTGCAAGGTTGGGCACACAGAGGGAGGATAGAAGGGGGGTTCTTCAAGATGCGAGGGACTGTCTGGAGCAACTGCCGGACCGTCCGAGGCGCCGCCGCGATTCTCGCGGTCTTTCTGTGCATCGGCGTGACGCAGTCCGCCGCCGTTGCGCGAGAAGGCCCCTGGGAGCCGGCATCCCTCGACGACGGCATCGCGGCATACCGTGGTGGGGATCCGCTTCGCGCGCTCGCCGCGTTCTCACGGCTGGCGCAGGTCCGTCCCCAGTCGGCTGCCCCGGTTATCTGGGCCGGTGTGGCTGCGACCGGGGCAGGGAGAATGGAGGAGGCGGATGCCTATTTCNNTCCGCACTGGCCCCGTCAGGAGCGGGTCATCCGTGGGTGGCTGGCGCGCCTGACCTTTCTGCGGGAGCAAGACGAAGCAGAACGGCCCACGCCGATCCTGCACCCGGACGCGAACTCGATCGCGGCGCTGGCACGCGCATCCAATCCGGCGCTCACGTCGCAGGAGGCGATCTGGATGGGCGATCACGTCGTGGCCGCCGCCCTGCAGGCCGGCCTGGATCCGTTCTTCCTCGCCGCGGTGGTGTATATCGAGAGCGGTTTCCACCCCACCGTGAGGAGCCGGGCGGGCGCCATTGGGCTCGGACAGCTCCGGCCCCAAACGGCGCGGTCCGCCGGCGTGAACGTTAACGACCCGTGGGGTAACCTGCTCGGGGCCGCCATGACGCTCAGGGTCTACTACGTCAGGTACAGAGACCTGAGCCTGGCGCTGGCGGCGTACAATGCGGGCGAGGGAGCCGTTTACAGGTACCGCGGCATCCCCCCGTACGCCGAGACGCGGTGGTACATAGCGGCCGTGTGGGCCGTCTACCACCGGATCCACCCCGTCGGTTAACGCCACCTACGAGGGTG
>VBAN01000049.1 GCA_005882445.1 Candidatus Segetimicrobium genomatis
CGCCCCGCGTCCGAGGACCGGACTCCCCCCGCGTCCGAGCACAGCGCCCGCCTCGCGTCCGAACGCGAGCGCCACGTCGCGACTGAACTCGCCGGCGCTTCAGCCGGCGCCCGAACACCGTGTTGCTCCCGGCGTGCCCGAGCTTCCCAAGGCCGCGGTGCCCCAGCGCAGCGCCCTCGCGCCGGCGAGCATCGTCCGGATCGCCACCCGCTACCTCGGGAGGCCGTATCAACCGTCGGGGACCGGATTGAATGGATTCGACTGCTCGGGGCTGGTCTCGCGCGTCTACGGGGAGGCCGGGCGGATGCTGCCGCGCACCTCGTACGGCCAGTACCAGACCGGCACGCCGGTGTCGAGAGCGGCGCACGTTCCGGGAGACCTCGTCTTCTTCCAGACCACCGACCCCGGACCGTCACACGTGGGCATCTACGTCGGGAACGGTCAATTCATTCATGCCTCGTACTCCCGGGGCGTGGTCGTTTCCTCGATCGACGAGCCCTACTTTCGGGATCGGTACCTGGGGGCCCGCCGCATCCCGCTATAGCCCGAGCCTCGCGCGGCCCGCGGTCAGATAGCACAACGTCGTTCCAACCACCAAGCCCACCAGGTATCCATACGGCAGGCCGCCGGCCAGCAACCCCACCAGGACGGCGATCGGGAAGTTCCCGTTGACGGTGACGGTATCGCGGATCAGCAGCATGATCCTCAGTCCCTCGATCAACAGCAGCACGCCCAGGATCGGCAGAGGGAACACCTGCACGATCTGCCCGAAGCTCCCGCTGAAGAACAGGCCGAGGATCAGGTACAGCAGGCCGTACAGGATGACCGAGCCGCCCGTTCGGGCGCCGAAGGCGTAGTGCCCCATCATGCCGCCGGAGCCGTGGCAGGTAGGAATTCCTCCGAAGAACGGGTTGATCAGGTTCATCAGCGAGTAGGTGAACCCGATGCTGCGCACGCCGATCCGCCGCTCTGGGAAGAGATCCTTGACGATCTGCTGCGTGGCCAGCACGGAGTTGCCGAGCGAGAGCGAGATCTGCGGCAGCGCGAGCACCACCAGGCCGGTCAGCAGATCCTGCGGTCCCGGCCGGTAGAGGTGGGGCAGACGAACGCCGATCCCCTGCGCGAGGGCCGCGGCGTTCACCTTGAACGCCAGCGCGTAGGCCGCGCCCACGGCGACGACGACCAACGCCGCCGGATACCGCCGATTCTCGATGAGCAGCAGGATGATGACAAACGCCAGGGCCGCCAGGGCATACCCCCTCACCCCGTCCGCCTGGATGTACTGTCTGAGGGCCAGCGTGGTCAATTGCAGCCCCAGGCCGAATTGAATGCCCCGCACCACCGCCTTGGGCACGACCCGCGCCAGCCAGTTGATCGAGCCGGTGAGGGTGAGGGCCAGCATCAAGAGGCCGATCGCCAGTCCGCCGCCGTAGAGGAGGCTGCCGCTCAGCTTTTGGGTGATCACCAGGGCGGCCACGGCCTTCAGCGGCTGAACGGGCATCGGCATCCGGTACCGCAGGGCGGTGAGGACCTGCATGGCGCCGAACAGCACGAGCACGCTCGCGCTGTCGAGCTTCGCCGCGATGATCATGCCCACGATGAGCGGCAGGTCGGTGCCGATGTCGCCGAACGCCCCTGCCAGCTCATTGCGGTCGAACCGGATCTCGCCCTCGCGGCGGGCCGGGTGGGAGTCGACGGTGATCGCTTCGTTCATCGGGCGGTCTGTGGCTCGCCTGGGGGCTTGCCGATCATGACTTCCGTGGACTTGATCACGGCCACGACTATCCTAGCATAATAGGGGATAATAGAGGCCTAAACGGGTACAGCGCAG
This sequence comes from Candidatus Segetimicrobium genomatis, assembly GCA_005882445.1. Taxonomy (GTDB): domain Bacteria; phylum Sysuimicrobiota; class Sysuimicrobiia; order Sysuimicrobiales; family Segetimicrobiaceae; genus Segetimicrobium. The sequence continues at coordinate 1,832 of VBAN01000049.1, forward strand.
GGCGAACGCGCGGTCCGCCCGCGCCGTGAGGAGGGTATGAAATCGGCATGCGCCTCAGCACGGCCATCGCACTCGGGAAAGCGACCGCCACTCTGAGCCGGCGCCTGCATCGGGGCGGGGGGACGACGATGCCGGGCCGCGTCGCGAGGGCCGTGGAGCCGCGCGTCCTCCCGCTCCTCTCCCGGCGCCTCCGGTATGGGAGCGTGATCGTCGCCGGCACGAACGGGAAAACCACGACCGCCCGGCTCCTGGCGCACATCATGGAGGCGCTCGGCCGCGTCCCGGTGCACAATCGGGCCGGCGCCAACCTGGCCGCCGGTATCGCCTCGGCGCTGGTGGAGCACGCCGACCTCTTCGGGCGGCCGTCGGGAGATGTCGGCATCTTCGAGGTCGACGAAGCCACGGTCCCTCGGGTGGTCCCGCACCTCGCGCCTCGGGTGATGATCTTCACGAACCTGTTCCGGGATCAACTGGATCGCTACGGCGAGATCGATCACATTGCCGGGCTGTGGCGCGCGACCGGCGAAGCCCTGCGGCCGGATGGCGTGGTGGTGGCGAACGGCGACGACCCGCTCGTGTACGACGCGGTCCGGGGGCTGCCGGGACGGCTCGTAACGTTCGGGATCGAGGACGAGCGCCACGCGCTGCCGGCGATCGAGCATACCGCGGAGGCGCGCTACTGTTATCGGTGCGGGACGCCCTACGCGTACGCCTGGACCTACTTCGGCCACATGGGCCGGTACCGGTGCCCGACGTGCGGCACCGGCCGTCCTCCGATCGACCTCGCCGCCCGCGACATCGTGCTTGCCGGCGCCGATGGCGCGAGCTTCACGCTGGCCCCCTCCGGTGGAGGGCAGACGGCCCGGATCACCACCGTGCTGCCCGGGCTGTACAATGTCTACAATGTCCTGGCGGCCTCAGCGGCGGCCCTCGAGATGGGCGCCCCCATCGATCGGGTGGCGGAGGCGCTCGCATCCTTCGCGCCGGCCTTCGGCCGGGCCGAGCGGGTCGTCGCCGGCGGAGCGGAGCTCAGGTTGTTGCTCTCCAAGAACCCCGCGGGGTTCAACGAGGTCCTGCGCACGGTGCTGTCGGGAGGCCCCCTGCCGGCGGTGCTCATCGCCATCAACGACAACATCGCCGACGGCCGCGACGTTTCGTGGCTCTGGGACGTCGAGTTCGAGATGCTGGCCGGGCGCGTCGCGCACGTGGTGGTGACCGGACTGCGCGCCGAGGACATGGCCCTGCGGCTCCGGTACGCCGGGCTGGCGGAGGGGGCGATCGAGGTGCAGCGCGACTACGAGCCCGCGCTGCGCGCCGCTCTGGCGCGCGCCGCCGGCCGGCCGCTCTTCGTGCTCCCCACCTACACCGCGATGCTGGCGCTCCGGGAGGTGCTGCAGCGATGGGGAGCGGTGGGGAGGTTCTGGGAGCATTGACGGACGGTCCCGCGCTGCGCATCTGCCATCTCTACCCCGATCTCCTGAACCTGTACGGAGACCGCGGAAACATCATGGTGCTGACCCAGCGGGCGCGCTGGCGCGGGCTGCCGGTCGCGGTGACCAGCGTGGGGCTCGGCGAGCCGCTCGACCCGGCCGGCGCGGACTTCTTTTTCATCGGCGGCGGCGAGGACCGGCAGCAGCGGATCGCCGCGGACGATCTCTGCCGGCGCAAACGCGGGCCGCTCCAGGATGCGGTCGCGGACGGGGCCGTGGTCCTGGCCGTGTGCGGAGGCTACCAGCTCGTGGGCCGCTACTACCGGCCGGCCGAAGGTGAGGACCTGCCGGGGGTGGGCCTGCTCGATCTCTGGACGGAGCACCCGGGGCCGGCCGCCCGCCGGTTGATCGGCAACCTGGTGATCGAGGTCGAGGGGATGGACGCCCCGCTGATCGGGTTCGAGAACCACGGAGGCCGGACGCGCCTCGGGCCGGGAGCGCGCCCGCTCGGGCGCGTGCGCACGGGCTTCGGCAACAACGGCGAAGACGGGTGGGAAGGCGCCACCGACCGCCGGGTGTACGGCACGTACCTGCACGGTCCCCTGCTGCCGAAGAATCCGGCGTTCGCCGACCGCCTCATCGCGGAAGCGGTGAGCCGGCGCCACCCGGGGTTCACGCTCGCGCCGCTTTCCGACGGCAACGCCGCGCGGGCGCGGGAGGTCATGCTGGCCCGGCTGGGGACACCGGCCGGGAAGTCGGCGCGCGCCCGGGTGGAGTAGGCTGGCGGAAGCTCGCTGGTACGGGATCAACCGCGCGCTGTTTCGTGTGGCCGCGGTCGTCGGCGTGGCGGAGCTCGGGTTCGCGACGGTGATCCCGTTGTTGCCGCTGTACCTCAAGGGACGCCTGGGGGCGAGCGCCACGCTGATCGGCGTCGTGGTGGCGACCTTCGCCGCGGTGGAGACGGTGTTCAAGACGACCTGGGGGAGCCTCGCCGACCGGATCGGGAGCCGCCCGGTGATCGTCGGGGGGCTGCTCCTCAGCAGCACCGCCCCCGTGCTCATGACCCTCCTGCGCTCCGCGTGGTTCTTTGTGCCGCTGCGCCTGATCGACGGGATGGGCAGCGCCGCCCTCTGGCCGGCCGCGGCGGCGGCGATCGCCGACCGGGCCGAAGGAGCGGAACGTGCCACGGCGATGGGCACGCTGAACATGTGCTTTCTCACGGGGCTCGCGCTCGGGCCGAGCCTGGGCCTCTTTGTCTCGGGTTCGTTCGGCAGCTACACGCCCGGTTTTTATCTCGCGAGCGCGCTCCTGCTGGGCGCCGCCGGGCTCGCCCTGCTCGTCTTCCGAGACGGCGACCACCGCGGCCGCCTCGCCGACCACCGGACGCGCGGGGCGCGGGCCGGCGGATTCGTCCAGGCGATCCGCTCCCCCGTGTTCCGGGCGATGCTCCTCGTCGCGTTTGTCCAGATGATCGGGGTGGGCCTGCTCGCGCCCATCCTCGTGATCTACGCGCATGACATCGTCCGGCTCAGCGACCGGTGGATCGGATCGCTGTTTCTGGTGATGGTCCTGGCGGTCGCGCTGGCCTCGATCCCGGGCGGGCGGCTGGCGGACCGGGCCGGCCGGTCCCGGGCCGTGGTGTGGGGGATGGCTCTCGCCAGCGCGGGGATGTGGCTGCTGCCCCTGGCGGGCCGCGGCAATCTCCTCGTGCTGGGGGTGGCGGCGCTGCTGCTGGGGGGAAGTTACGCGGTCTCGTCGCCGGCGTGGCTGGCGTTGATGAGCGAGACCGCGCCGCGCGGCAGCACGGGGATGGCCATGGGGGCGTCGGAGACCGCGCAGGGGGCCGGGCTCATCATCGGACCGCTTCTCGGCGGTTTCCTGTACGATCATGTGGGGCCCCAGGCGCCCTTCGTCGGGAGCGCCGTGCTGCTCACGGCGGGCACCGTCTTCGCGATATCGGTGCTCAAGTTGAGGTCCGGGAGGCGGTGCGGCGGGGCATCATGAACAGGTGCAGACCCGGGCTGTCGTCTCGCAGCCGGGGAAGGGGAGTCGGGACGGTGGGCGGAGGGGGACGGTCGGCGCCGGTTCTTGCCGTGGCAGCGCTTGTGGCGCTCGTGTTCGCCTGCGCGCCGGCCGGCGCGGCCCCGGCGAACGCGGTCCCGGGGAGCGAGAAAGCCCTGATGAGCGCGGGGATCGCGGCCTACCAGGCCGGAGCCCCCATTCAGGCGCTTCGGGCATTTGCCGAAGCGGTCGCCAAGGCGCCCAAGGACTCGCTCCCTGCGTTGTGGGCCGGAACAGCCGCGATGGCGGCCAAGGGGTGGGAAGAGGCGCGCGCATATTTCCATGAGGCCCTCCGCCGCCCGCACACGATCGAGGAAGGCCGCCTGGCTGAAGCCTGGCTCCTGCGGCTCGATGCCCTGTCCGCTCCCGTTCCAGCGTCCGTCGACCGTTCGGTCGATGCGCAAGAGGGGATCGCAAAGCTCGCCCTCTGGTCCAATCCGCGCCTGACGGTGGGCCAGGCCCGCTGGATCGGGATCGCCGTGGAGACCGCGGCGCGCCAGCAGGAGATCGACCCCTGGCTGCTCGCCGCGCTGATCTACATCGAGAGCCGGTTCGACCACCAGTCCATCAGCCGGGCAGGCGCCCTGGGGCTCGGTCAGCTCATGCCCGGCACCGCGCGGGCCGCGGGGGTCGACCCCGCCGACCCGTGGCAGAACGTGCTGGGCTCCGCATCGGTGCTTCGGTGGAACTATCGCGAATTTCGGACCTGGCCGCTCGCGCTCGCCGCATACAACGCCGGGAGCGACGCGGTGCGGCGCTACGGAGGAATCCCACCGTACCCCGAGACCCAGTGGTATGTGCGCGCGGTGTTGTGGGTGCACAGTCAGATCCGGCGGGGCAACTAGGGGGCGGCAGTGATGCGGACGCGGAGAGTCGGCAGGAGCGGCATCTGGGCGGTCTGCCTCGCGCTGCTGGGCGGCGCGCTGCTGCCGGGGACGGCGCAGGCCAAGACGGCGCAGGAGGTCGACGCCGGCGTGAACGCCGCGCTGAACCAGTTCATCAAGCAGGTGAAAGGGGCGAAGGAGTTTCTCCAGGGCGCCCCGGGCGTGCTGGTGTTTGCCGGGGTCTATCAGGCCGGCCTCGGGATCGGAGGGGAGTACGGCGAGGGCGCGCTGCGCATCCACGGCAGGACCGCCGGATACTACAGCATCGCGTCCGCCTCGATCGGGTTCCAGCTCGGCGTCCAGAAGAAGGACATCATCCTCGTCTTCCTGCGGGAGGGGGCGCTCAAGGACTTCCAGGCCAAGTCGGGGTGGCAGGTCGGCGTCGACGGCTCGGTGGTGCTGGTGGACCTGGGGGCCCAACGGTCTCTGGATTCCACCAAGTTCAACCAGCCGATCGTGGGATTTGTCGTGGGCCAGAAGGGCCTCATGTACAACCTGTCGCTGGCAGGGTCGAAGATCTCGAAGATGCGGAAATAGGCGGAACGGCCTCCGCGCCACCGTCCGGGGCCGGGTCGCATTGACACCCGCACCGGGGACTGCTACATGTGTGGTGTGGCATACAAGGGGGCCGGTGGTGAGCGGGCGCCGCTGATCACCGGCGTGATGGAAGACTACCTCAAAGCGATCTACCGGCTGCAGCAGGCGCACGGCTCCGTGGCCACGTCCGAGCTGGCGAAGGAGCTGCGGGTGGCGGCGGCCACGACGACCGCCATGGTGCAGCGCCTGGCGCGGTTGAAGCTCGTCTCGTATCATCGGTACCGCGGGCTGACCCTGACCTCGGCGGGCGAGCGCATCGCGCTCGAGACGATTCGACATCACCGGTTGCTCGAGCTGTACCTGGCGCAGCACCTGGGCGTCGGCCTCGACAAAGT
>VBAN01000287.1 GCA_005882445.1 Candidatus Segetimicrobium genomatis
CCTTCCGCCTGTCCCGCCCAAGGTCGCAAACAGGTTGCCCCGCTCCGGCACCCGGGCCTTGATCTCCGCGGCGATCCCGGCGGCGGCGAGGGTCGTCCTGAGGTACTCCGCGGCGGCGGTTTCGTTGCCGGTCGGCATCACGCCGGTGTTGGTGGTGTCGATCCGGACCAGGCCGCGCGCCAGCGCCACGATCTCATCCTGGTGCTGCTCGGCGATCCGGCGGAAGTCAGGGACGGGCATGCGCGGCCTCTTACCGGGCGCCGAACTGGAAGTTGCTGTAGAGGATTTCCATCGACGCGTCGAAGCGGGGGGCGTACAGGATCTGATACGTCGGCATCCACATCCGCCCCATCTGCGTGTAGCTTTGCACGGTATCGATGCGCCGGTCGAAGTCGATCCATCCGATCATCGCGCCGGGATCGCTCCCGGACTCTCTGGCCTTGCCCTGGAGCAGATAATAGCGCCCGTTCCCCACGAGCTTCTCGCCCAGCACCTCGAACGTGAAGCGCGCGAGAAAGCGCTCCCACGGCTCGCTGCCTTCCAACTGCCGGTCAATCACGTACCGGTCGACCGCCCAGCACAACAGGCCGAAGGTATGCCCGCCGATCCGCACCTTCGGGTGGCCGCCGGTGACCCTCACCGTCCCTCGAAAGACGCAGTCAGGAGGCGCGGTCAGCGACTTCACGATCCGCAGCCTGAGCTCGGCATCCGCGGACACCACCTCGGGCATCGCGGCGATCGTCGTCAGCATGCGCTGGAGAATCTCCCCTGCCGCTGGGACCGAAACCGCCGCCGCCGGTCTGACCGGCAAGGTCAGCACGATGGCCGCCGCCGCGAGCGTACCCGCCAGACGCACGCCACACATACGGTCCCCCCCTGCCACGGACCCTTCTGTTCCAGCGCCATGCCATCCTCCGTCGTCCGAGCGCCGCCGGCCGTGCACGTTGCCTTGACGGAGCAGCGGATTGTGGTAGGCTGGGCTGGACGTGAAGCCCGTCGCCACAGACTCCTGTCATGAGGACGCGGCATGGTCCCGCTGATCATCGTCGTCGCGCTGGCGTTCGATTTCCTCAACGGCTTTCACGATGCCGCCAACTCCATCGCCACCGTCGTCAGCACGCGCGTGCTGAGCCCGCGCCACGCCGTCGTCTGGGCGGCTTTCTTTAATTTCATCGCGGCATTCGGCCTGAGCCTCAGCGTGGCGGGCACGGTCGGTAAGGGGATCGTCGCCCCCGGGGCGATCACGAACCTGGTCATCCTCGCCGGCCTGGACGGCGGCATCGTCTGGAACCTCGTAACCTGGTACTACGGCCTCCCGGTCTCGTCCTCGCACGCGCTGATCGGCGGGCTGATCGGGGCGGCGCTGGTGGCCGGCGGCGCCCGCGCCCTGGTGTGGGCGGGCATCAACAAAACCTTGCTGTTCATCGTGCTGTCCCCGCTGACCGGCCTCCTGCTCGGGTTCGCGCTCATGGTGGCTATGTATTGGATCTACCGGCGGGCCACCCCGCCCCGGGTCGACCGGGTGTTCCGCCGGCTGCAGCTCGTGTCATCGGCGCTGGTCAGCCTCGGCCACGGCACCAACGACGCCCAGAAGACGATGGGGGTCATCGCCGCCCTCCTGTTCGCCAACGGCTACCTGGGGACGACCTTCTATGTGCCGGTCTGGGTCGTGCTCGCGGCCAATGCCACCATCGCCGCGGGGACCCTGGCCGGGGGATGGCGGATCGTCAAGACGATGGGAATGCGGATCACCAAACTGGAGCCCGTCGGAGGGTTCTGCGCGGAAACCGCCGCGGCGATCTCGATCCTGGGGGCGACGTTCGGCGGGATCCCCGTCTCCACGACCCACACCATTTCCGGCGCGATCATGGGCGTCGGCGCGACCCGGCGCCTCTCCGCGGTCCGGTGGGGGGTGGCGACGCGCATCGTCTGGGCCTGGGTGGTGACGATCCCCGCCGCCGGCGCCGTCGCAGCGATCACCTATACGGGGCTGAAACTCGCGCTGCGTTGACAGGAGGAGGATGCGGGATGGGACTGCGGCTGCTGCCGAGAGACGAGAGCTTTTTCGACCTCTTCAACCGGGAAGCGGAGAACATCCTACACGGAGCGCGCATGCTCCGGGACCTCTTCGATGACTACCGCGACGTGGAGCCCCGCGTCGACGCGATCAAAGCCGTCGAGGACCAGGGCGACGAAATCACCCATATGATCATCGACCGGCTCAACCGGACCTTCGTCACCCCGTTTGATCGCGGGGATCTCCAGGATCTCGCCAAACAGCTGGACAACGTGCTGGACTGGATCGAAGCCGCCTCCGCCCGGATGGCGATCTACCACATCGACCAGCCGACGAGCCGGGCCCGGGAAATGGCGCACATCATTCTCAGCATGACCGAAGCGATCGTGGAGGCCATCGGGAACCTCAAGAAGCTGGACCGGATCATGGGCCCCGTGAAGGAAATCAACCGCCTGGAGAACCTGGCGGACCACGTGCAGCGCAACGCCGTGGCCGATCTGTTCGTCGGGGCCGGCAACGCGATCGATGTCATCAAGTGGAAGGAGATCTACGACACCTTGGAGGAGGCCACCGATCAGGGGGAGGACGTGGCGAACGTCCTCGAGAGCATCCGCACGAAGAACTTGTAAGCGCCAGGCCCGGCCGCACGCCCCCGGGGCGCCGAGACCGGCGCGCCCCGGGGATGTCGACCCCTTACCTATGAAGCAGTCCACCGGTTGAGGTCCAACAGATCTGGTGCCGCCCCTGCGTTTCACACTGCTGATAGGATCGGTGCCAGCCGCCCTGCCCCCAACCGCCGTTGCCAAACCCGGACACGGGCTGGGTCGCGCTGCTGTGACCAAGGAGATAGCCGATGGCGCCGATGGCGAGCGCCCCCAGGAGCAGCGTGCCCGTCGACGGGGTCGAAGCGGCCGGCGCCAGAGCAGGCTGTGGAGCAGCGGCGGGGCCGGCGACGTCGATCCGCGTCACCTGAAACTCGGTGCCGCTTGGCAGCAGCCACGCCGTCGCAGGGTCGCCGACATACTGCCCGAGCGCGCAGAAGGGCACGCTCGTCGAGTTGACCAGCACCGCGGTCGCCTCTGAGGCGGCCAGCGTGTTCGAACCGCTCCCCCCGCTCAGAACGACCGTCTGGCTCTGACAATCGACCGACTGGATCAGCCCAAGAATCGGGAGCAGCATTCCCAGCGCGAGTGCGATCGCCTTTCTCATGGTGCACCCCTCTCCGGGCAACCGCCCATCGGTGAGTTCCCGCTACAGCCGGTGTAGCCCCCACGCTCGAATGCGTGGGGCGGTGCGGTCGCCACGATCCGGCTCTCTTTCACGTCTTCACCGTAGCATCTGAAATCGAAGAACCGTCGAAGGATCGCTGAAAGAGTGGTGAGGAAGCGGTGATGATCGAAGATCCTTCCGAAGTTTCTTCCGGAGAACCTTCCATAAAACGGACTGCGTGACGGACGTTGTGATTTACGGCTCGAGCAGCACCTTGATGGACTCCTGGGCCGCCGTCTTGCGAAACCCCTCCTCCCAGGCCGTGAGCGGCAGCACGTCCGAGATCAGCGCAGCCGCCTGCACCCGGCCCTGGGCCAGGAGCGCGAGGGCCCGCGGCCACGACATCATGGAAGAGCCGTAGGTGCCGATCACGAGGATCTCGCGCATCGCCACCTGCTCGTAGTCGCACTCGATCCGGCGTCCCATCAGCCCCACCTGCACCAGCGTGCCGATCCGCCGGACGGCCCGCAGGCACGCGTCGAGCGAGCGGGGAGCGCCGGCGCATTCGAATGCGACGTCCACCCCGGCCCCGGCCGTCCATTCCCGGGCCGCGGCCACCGGGTCTTCGGCATCGACATTCACGATCGCCTCGGCCCCGAGCCGGCGCGCCAGGTCCAGCCGGCGGCCGTCCCGAGCGGTGCCCACCACCAGGGCGCGGCCGCCCTGCGCCAGGGCGACCTGCAGCACCAAGAGGCCGATCGGGCCCACGCCGCTCACGAGGACCGTGTCACCGGCCGCGATCCGGGACCGCTCGGCGACGGCGTGCACCGCCACGGCGAGCGGCTCGGCAAGCGCGGCGTGCCGGAGATCTACTCCCTCCGGCACAGGACGCACCATGTCGGCGGGCACGACGATGTATCGGGCGAACGCTCCGTCCACCCCGTGGCCGATCGACAGACGCTGCTCACACATCAACACGTTGCCGGTGAGGCAGTAGCGGCATCGGCCGCACCGCACCGCCGCGGTCAGGGCGACCACGGGGGTCCCCGCCGCCAGCCCGGCAACGCCGGACCCCAACCGGTCGATCCGGCCGCTGAACTCGTGCCCAAGGGTGACCGGGGGGCGGCTGGGGAACTCATCGCGAAGGATGTGGATGTCGGTCCCGCAGATCCCCGCCGCGGCGACCGCGATCCGGACCTGGCCGGGGCCCGGCTGCGGTTCCGGGACGTCGCGCAGTTCGACGTGCCCCGCTCCGGGCTGAGTCTTCACAACGGCCTTCATGGCTCCTCGCCCTCCCCGCGCGCGGCCGGCGCCGGCGCCTCAAACCGTGACACCGCAAACCGGGACGCGGACCGCGCATACTCGTCGACCTGACCGGCGCGGGTCTCCACGGACCACGCGAGTTCATCGCCCATCAGCGCCGCCACCCGCGCGGCGATCTCCGTCCCCTGGCGGGGAAGCAGGTGCGCCAGCCGCGTCCGCCGCAAGAGGACATCTGCAAGCCCAAGTGCCATTTCGTCCCGGACGGCTACCACCACTTCTGCGCCGATGTGCGGGTATTCCCGGTTGAGCGGTTCGCCAAGCCTGGGGCGCTCGGCGACGAGATCGAGCACGGCGGACATTTCCGTGCCGTAGGTCCGGAGCAAATGGAGGAACGCGGACCGCGGCAGCCTGAGCTGGCGCGCGCGGGCGCGCAGGGCCGGCAGCGCCACGTCCAGTCCTTCGGATCCGTCCAGCGGAAGCGTCCGCGTGCGCGACGGCATCCCGCGGACCCGGCCGGTCGCCGCGTTGATGACGTCCTCGGCCATCCGCCGGTAGGTCGTGAGCTTGCCGCCGATGATCGAGTAAAACCCCTCCGCCGACCGCACCACCTCGTGCCGGCGGGACAGGCGCGCGCTGGGAACGGTTCCGGCGCTGATCAGCGGCCGCAGGCCGGCGTACGCGCCGACGACGTCGCCGGTCGAGAGCGGAAGGGTGAGGAAGCGGGACGCGTGCGCCAGCAGATACGCGACATCACCCGCCGTCACGTCCGGATCGTCCGCCGGGCCGTTCCACTCGGTATCGGTCGTCCCCACCACCAGCACACCCTGCCAGGGGATGATGAACGCGCCCCGCCCGTCATCGGTCTCCGGCAGCACGAGCGCGGCCCGCCGCATCCGCAGGCGGGTGGGGGGAAGGACGATGTGCACGCCCTTGGCGCGCCGGATGCGAAATGGCGGGGGGCCGGCGAAGCGGGCGACGTCCTCCGCCCACAGGCCGGCCGCGTTGATCGTCGTTCCCGCCCGCACGGCGAAGCGCTCTCCGGTGCGGCGGTCGACGAGACTCGCGCCCGTGATCCGTCCGGCCTCGGCCGTCACTCCGACGGCTTCCACATAGTTGGCGACGACGGCCCCCCGCTTCGCGGCCGTCCGCAGGACGGTGAGCGTGAGCCGCGCGTCGTCGGTCAGGCCGTCGTAGTAGAGAAACGCCCGGCGGAGGCCGTCCACACGCAGCGCGGGGACGAGCGCGGTCGCGGCTGCGGTATCGAGACGCCGGTGGCGGCGCCCTCCGCGGCGGCCGGCCAGCACATCGTACGCCCACAGGCCGAGCGACATCCCCAAGGGCAGAGCGGCGCGCAGGGGGCCGGGAAGGCGCAGCCCGAGCGGGCGCGTGGCACCCTGGTACAGCGGCAGCACAAACGGCAGGGGCCGGACCAGCAGGGGCGCGTTGCGCAGGAGGATGTTCTGCTCCTCCAGGCCTTCCCGAACCTGGGCGAGATCGAGCATCGGCAGGTAGCGCAGGCCGCCGTGGATGAGCTTGGTCGACCAGCTGCTGGTCCCCTGCGCGAAGTCACCGCGTTCGATCAGGGCG
>VBAN01000288.1:0-10064 GCA_005882445.1 Candidatus Segetimicrobium genomatis
AAGCGCACACCCACGGCCAGGATCACGTCGGCGGCATTGATCGCGTAGTTGGCGTACGCGGTGCCGTGCATGCCCAGCATGCCCAGCGAGAGCGGGTCGGTCTCGGGGAAACCGCCCTTGCCCATCAGCGTCGTGGTGACGGGGATGCGGGTCTTCCGCGCGAACGCGGTCAACTCGGCCGCCGCGTTGCTGCTGAGGACGCCCCCGCCCGCGTACACGATGGGCCGGGACGCCCCGCTCAACAGGACGGCGGCGGCGGCGATCTGGTTGGGGCTGGGGACGGTCGGCGGCACCTTGCCGGGGCGCAGCGTCACCTGCTCGGGGAACTCGAACTCCGTCTCGGTCTGGGCGATGTCCCGGGGGATGTCCACCAGCACCGGGCCCGGGCGGCCCATGCCGGCGATGAGGAAGCTCTGGAGCACCATGCGCGGGAGATCCTGCGGCGTCTGCACGAGCCAGTTGTGCTTGGTGATGGACGTGGTGAGGCCCATCACGTCGGCCTCCTGAAACGCGTCCGTCCCGATGGCGAGGGTGCTCACCTGGCCGGTGATCGCGACGATCCCCGCCGAGTCCATCATCGCGTCGGTGATCCCGGTCAGGAGGTTCGTCGCCCCCGGGCCCGAGGTCGCCATGCAGACCCCGATCTTCCCGGTGACCCGGTGATAGCCGACCGCGGCGTGCGCCGCCACCTGCTCGTGCCTGACGAGGACGTGGCGGATCTCGCGGGCGTCGTACAGGGCATCGTACAGCGGCAGCGCCGCGCCTCCTGGATGCCCGAATATCACACCGACCCCGGCCCGGTGGAGGCACTCGATGAGCGCGCGGGCGCCGGACATCCGCTTGATCGTGCCGGCCGGCACCGGCTTTGCCCCGGAAACCGTCGGTCGGGCCATCTTCCTCACGCCCCCCTCTTCCCGCAGGATCGGGCCTGACGGAACTCTCTTCTGCCCAAAAAACAAAAACCGCGCGGAGTCGTCTAGAGACGGGACTCCCCGCGGTACCACCCTAGTTCCGCTCCGGACGGCGTGGTTCCGGGCGGCCCTCATCCCCGATCTCGGTGGGTTCCGGCGGGGGCTACTCGGCGGACTTGATGCGCGCCTTTGGCTCCCGCGGCTCGGAGAGGAGAGTTCGCAGCGCCGGATACTGGCTCACACCCTGCCCAGCTCTCTCGGATCCGGAGTGCCGCGTCCTGCTCTCTTCATCGCGTGCGTGTAGACTTTCGGAAACTTTAACAAACCCCTTCCGCTTTGTCAATTAAGAAATGATGAAAGCGATGCGAGGGACATCCCAACACCGTGCCACGGATGGGCGAACACCTGTTGCCTATCGCCCCAACACCCCAGTCATATAGGCCCGGCCCACCAACCCGGCGAGGAACAAACACAGGAGCAGCATCCACCGCGACTCCCGGTAGGCCCCCTCGTCTTTCACGGGTGCCCGCCGGAGCGCGCCCCCGGGCCTGAGGCCGTACAGCGCCGCGAGCGTGAGCACGATCAGTCCCCCGTACATGATGTGATAGCCGGTCCGGGGATGCGCGCCGCGCGCGAGGAGACCCACCCCCACCGCCGCTTGAATGCCCAGGGGGATCTGGGCCGGCCACAGAATCCACCAGAAGAGGTACGGCATGCGGTAGCGACGCGTCAGGTCGCCGAACAACGCGAGGGCGATGCAGAGGGTGTCCCCCGCGAGCGCAAGGACCGGAAGCACGAGCGAGGCGTGCCAGCGCGCAAGGATCACGACGGGATCACACCGGCAGGGTTCGCGCGCCCGCCCAGCACTCCTTCCGAGGCACCGACGATGAGCGACGAGACGAAGCGAACGGTCCGGACCCAGTTCGGGCGCCAGGCGTCATGGTATGCGGCGAGCGCGGTCCATCGCCAGTCCGCGAGCCTCGCGGTCCTGCTGCGGCTGTCCGCCCCCTTCCCGGAGGCGCGCGCGCTCGACATCGCGACGGGGACCGGATTTACGGGGCTGGCCCTCGCGCCGCAGTGCCGTCAGGTTGTCGGGGTCGACCTGACGGCGGGCATGGTCCGCGAAGCCCGGCGCCTCGCCGCCAACCGCGGGGTGCCCAACTTCCTCTTGTGCCTGGGCGACGCTGAAGCGCTGCCGTTTCCGGACCGCATTTTCGACATCGTGACCTGCCGCCACGCGGCCCACCATTTCCCGGATTTCCCCCGGGCGCTCGCGGAGATGGGCCGCGTCGCGAAGATCGGAGGGCGGGTCGTCCTCGACGACACGTGCGCCCCGGAGAACCCCGCCCTGGCCCGCTTGATGAACGAGTGGGAGCTCCGGCGCGACCCGTCGCATGTGGCCAACCGCCCGCCGAGCGAACTCGTGGCGCTGTTAGACCAGAGTGGCCTGCGCGTTGACGCCACCGTCATGACCGAGGTCCCTCTCGAGTTCACGGATTGGGTCCGGCGGAGCGGCGTGGCGGCGGCGGAGGCGGCGGCCCTGCGCGCCAGCCTGCTCGGGGCAGCCACGGACGCGCGCTCGGCGTTTCGGATCAGGCTCGAGGGCGACACGCTGCGCTTTGCGTGGGACGAAATCGTGCTCCTGGGGGTGAAGCGCTGATCCCGGCGGCACCCTCGCCGCGGGGGGCTTACGCGGATCCGCGCGCCTTTTGGACCACGATTTCCACAACCTCATCGTGCAGGCGCAGCAGCGAGAGGGTGCTCATCTGGGCGGGGTGAAGCGTATTCTGCGTCATTTCGAGGTACGACGTGGGGGGACTCCCGACCGTTCGGGCGTCATCCACGATCCAGAACGTCACACCGCGACTCTCGTAGACGAGCCCATGGGCAAGCTGCTCTCCCTCCGGTCCCCTACGGGTCTCGATCCTCGTCGGACGGCCCATCACCGATTCGACCCTGCCCTGTGACACGCCGGAGTCCCCGCCGCCGCCGCCGCCGCGCGTGTGGAGCTCGCCGCCCGTCGCGTACCGTGAGTCCAGCCAGACCCCGACGCTGGTGATGATTCCCGAACGGGCGGTCAGCCGATAGCCGCCCTCAGTGCGGGCCGGATCGTACCAATAAAAGTCGACGGTGGAGTCGGCCGTATTCGGGTGAGTGGACTTCGGGTTGCCAATCAGCTTGATCGCGGTGGTGATATCCATGCCGAGCTTGATCGGCCCGATCCCCTGGCCGGGGAAGATCTTATACGCGTCCGGGCCCGGGGGACTGCCCGGCGATCCTGGGGCGCCGGCGGGCGGCAGCGCCGCGACCACCGGACCCACGAGGAGCTTCGCCGCGTCGACTTCCGTCGCGAAGTTGATGCTCTCCTGTTCGCCTCCCGGGACCACACGAAGGAGGCCGATCACCTCACCGCCGCGATTGAGCACGGGGGCCCCGGCGTTTCCTGGATTGACGGGCGTGTCCATGTGCAGCAGAACGGGCTGAACCGAGGTGACAACACCCGGCGTGACTGTCGGCGTGAGGTTACCGAGGGTGTCGACTCGAGGGAATCCAATCACCACGATGCGTTGGCTCTCAAAGACCCTGCGGCTGTCGCCGAGAGGCAGCGGGCGGCTCGGAAGCGAGGGGATCGACAGCGTCGCGACGTCGGCCTTCTCGTTCCCGCCGACGACCTTGGCTTCCACGGCGGACTGGTTGGGGAATTTGATCTGGATCCGGCGCGCCCCGCGGACCACATGATCCGCGGTCAGCGCAAGCCGGTCGGCGACCACGAACGCGGTGCCGGACACCTTCCCGTCCGGGCGTTCCGCGAGGACGACGCCGACACTGGGCTTCGCGGCGTCCCCGGCGGGTCCAATGCCTTGAACCGTGGCGGCCCTAGTCACGGACGGCACGGAGACCAGGAGAAAGGGCAGGATGGCCACGAGCGCCAGCGTCTTGCGCATCATCGTTCCCTCCAACACGTCCCTGCTCCGGCGTGGCAGCCTGTACTAAGTCTTCATGCCCACTCGGAGCGGCCCGTAGACCACACCGAGGGGAGCTTCAGGACGTTGGGGGGGCGTCGTCTCGCAGGGAGGTCATCGGCCTGGGCCGCGGGGAGACTGCAAATTCGGTGTTCAACGAAACGCCGTTGCTGCGGACGGCGAGCCGGACGTCGGTGGGATTGGCAATCTCGGGCAGGTTGGATGCGGGCGTTCCGCTGACCTGGAAGGCGTGGTTGTTCCCATCGAGCGGAGTCACGGTCGCTGCGAGTGGAATGCCTCGAATCATCCCGGCGAAGACAAACGTGCCCTGCGGATCCCGCCTGAGGGGGCCGACCGGTAGACCCTCGACGAGGATTTCAGGCTAAGACAACGAATCGTTTAGCAAAACGATTAGGTCCCTCAAATGGTCACCATTCGAGACGTAGCCAAGAAGGCGGGGGTGTCGGTGGCCACTGTCTCGGCCACGATCAATGACTCCGCGTTTGTCAGCCCCGAGTTACGAACGCGCGTGGAGCGTGCGAGGACAGAGCTGGACTACCACCCGGACGGCATCGCCCGCAGCCTCAGGATTCGTACCAGTCAGACTGTGGGTCTCATCATTTCAGACATCACCAACCCGTTTTTCACCGCGCTCGTCCGAGGCGTCGAAGATACGGCACAGGCTCGCGGCTATGCCGTCACCCTCTGTAATACCGATGAGTCTCTCGAGAAGGAACGGGCCTACACGAAGCTCCTGCGTTCGCGGCGCGTGGATGGGCTGATCATGGCCCCAGCGGGAGCGCTCGAGGATTATCAAAGATTCGTGGCGACGAACGTCCCTTTAGTCTTTGTCGACCGCCACGTGCCTACCGCGGCCGTCGACTCCGTTGTGGTGGACAACGTCGACGGAGCCCGCCAGCTCGTGCAGTATCTCATTCAGCTCGGCCATCGGCGCATCGGTATTATCGTCGGACTCCCCCAGATCTCGACCAGTCGAGATCGGTTGGAAGGGTACCGGCAGGCTTTGGAGGCGGCGAGAGTCCCTGTGGATCCGGCCCTCCAGCGGATGGGGTTCTCCAGTTCGAAGGGGGCGTACACGGCGGGGCTCTCGCTGCTGAGCCTCAATCCGCCGCCCACGGCCATTTTCGCAGGCAACAATCTCATGGTGATTGGATTGATGTGGGCCGTGGCCGAACGAGGGATCGAGTGTCCGGCGGATCTTTCGGTGGCCTGTTTCGACGACTTCGAGTGGGCGTCGGTGTTCCGGCCCCGCCTCACGGTTGTGGCGCAGCCGACATACGAAATGGGCGCCAAGGCCGCGGAGCTGCTCTTCGAACGGCTGACCAATACCTACACCGGGGAACCGCGACAGATTGTCCTCTCTCCCCGGTTCATCATTCGGGACTCCTGCGCTTCCCCGTCGGGGGGATGTTGATCGCTCGAATAGCGCCACGGATTATCAAAGGGGGGGTAAGCATGCGGAAGTGGAGGTTCCTGGTCCCAATCGTGTTGCTGGTATTCGTGAGTACGCTCCTGGCCCCATCGCCCAGCCCGGGGCAGGCGACCACGATCACGATCGCCACCGTCAACAATCCCGACATGATCATCATGCAGAAGCTCACGCCCGCGTTCGAGCAGCAGAACCCCAACATCAAGGTGAACTGGGTTGTCCTCCCCGAGAACGAGCTCAGGCAAAAGGTGACGACGGATATCTCCACCAATGCGGGGTCCTATGATGTGATGACTATCGGCATGTACGAGGTCCTGTCCGGATGGGCGAAGAACGGCTGGCTGCTGCCGTTCGATTCGCTTCCGTCGAGCTACGATGGGCAAGACCTGCTCAGGCCGGTGCGCGCGGGACTGTCGTACAAGGGGACGCTGTATGCCGTCCCATTCTACGCTGAATCCTCCATGATGTACTATCGCAAGGATCTCTTCGCCGCCAAGGGGCTGACGATGCCGCAGCGCCCCGCCTGGACTCAGGTGGAGACCTTCGCCAAGGCCATCCACAACCCGTCACAGCGGACGTACGGCATCTGCCTGCGGGGCCTCGCGGGCTGGGGCGAAAACATGGCATTCCTGACGACCCTCGTCAACACGTACGGCGGCCGCTGGTTTGATGAGCAATGGCAGCCGCAGCTCACCAGCCCCGAGTGGAAGCAGGCGGTCGGCTTTTACGTGAACCTCTTGCGTCATTACGGACCTCCAGGAGTCACGTCCAACGGCTTCACGGAGAATGAGACGCTGCTCGCCAACGGCAACTGCGCCATGTGGGTCGACGCGACCGTGGCCGCCGGGTACCTGGCCAATCCCCAGACGTCGAAGGTGGCCAAGGATGTCGGCTTCGCGTACGCCCCGGTGGCGGTCACGCCCAACGGCTCGCACTGGCTGTGGGCCTGGGCGCTCGGGATTCCGAAGTCGACGAAGAAGGCCGACGCGGCCCGGGCCTTCATCTACTGGGCGACGTCGAAAGCCTACATCAATCTGGTCGGGGGGAAAGAAGGATGGACGTCGGTGCCGCCGGGGACCAGGTACTCGACGTACCAAAATCCCGCGTACGTAAAGGCCGCCCCTTTCGCGACACTCGTCGAAGCCTTGATCAACGAGGCCGACCCGACGCATCCGACGGCGAAACCCGTGCCGTACGTGGGCGTCCAGTTCGCGGCCATCCCTGAGTTCCAGGGGATTGGCACGCAGACCGGCCAGGCGATCGCCGGCGCGCTCGCCGGGAAAATGACCATCGACCAGGCCCTCCAGCAGGCGCAGAGCAGCGCCGAGAACGTGATGCGGCAGGCCGGCTACATCAAGTAGGCGTTCCCCGGGGTCCGGCCACAGGGGCCGGACCCCGGACCCACCTGCCCGCGCCGGGGGATGGCACGCGTGTCCGCAGCCCAAGGCTTCGCTCGGCCGGGCATCCACCGGCCCAACGCGCTCCTGTTTCTCGGACCCGCGATCCTGGTGCTGTTCGTCTGGATGATCGTTCCCCTGGCGCTCAGCCTCTACTTCTCCGTGCGGCGCTACAATCTGCTGGTCCTCGAGCGCCGCGGATTCGTGGGACTCTTGAACTACCGGCTGCTCTTAGAAGATCCAACCTTCTGGACGGCCGTGGTCAACACCCTGGCGCTGGTCGTGCTCGTCCTGGCGGTGACCGTAGTCCTCGGGCTCATGCTGGCCCTGCTGTTCAACCGCGACTTCACGGCCAAGAACGTCACCCGCACGCTGGCGATCTCGCCGTTTTTCGTGATGCCGGTGGTGACCGCGCTGATGTGGAAGAACATGCTGTTCCACCCGGTGTTCGGCCTGCTCGCCTGGGTGGCCGAGAGCCTGGGAGGAGCGCCGGCGGACTGGCTGGCCACGTACCCGATGCCCTCCGTGGTGGCCATCATCTCCTGGGAGTGGACACCCTTCGCCACGCTGATTCTCCTGACCGCCCTCCAGTCGCTGCCGGGCGATCAGCTCGAGGCGGTCCGGATCGACGGCGCCGGAGTCTGGGGGGAATTTCGCTACGTCGTGCTCCCGCATCTGCTCCGTCCAATCTCGGCCCTGCTGATGCTGGAAACCATCTTCTTCCTGACGATCTTCGCGGAGATCTACGCGACGACGTCAGGCGGCCCCGGCCTGGCGACGACCACCCTGCCGTACTTCATCTATCTGAAGGCCCTGCTCCAATTCGACATCGGCTCAGCCTCGGCGGGCGCCGTCTTCGCCGTCATTCTGGCCAATGTGGTCGCGGTCTTCCTGCTGCGCGCGATCGCGAGCAATATCTTCCAGGGAGAACCGGCATCGGCAAAGTAGCGGGGCGGCTGGCCCTCACCGCGGCCGCCTACCTGGCGGCGGCGACCATGGTCTTCCCCATCGTGTGGATGGTGCTCACGGCGTTCAAGACCGAGCTCCACGCGTTTTCCAATCCCCCGGAGCTGCTCTTCACGCCGACGCTGGCGAGCTTCGAGGAAGCGTTTGGGAGGGGCAACCTCTTCCAGTACATTGCCAATTCGTCGATCGCGGCCCTGGGATCTACGCTGGTGGGGATCCTCCTGTCCATGCCCGCGGCGTATATCTTGGCCTTCTACCCCACCCGGCGGACGCAATTTGCGCTGATCTGGATGATTTCGACCAAGATGATGCCTCCCGTCGGCGTCCTGGTCCCCATCTACCTCGTGTACCGGGATCTTCACCTGTTGGACAGCATCCTGGGCCTCTTGTTGATCTACGTGGCGTTGAACCTGCCGTTGATCGTGTGGATGCTCTACACGTTCTTCAAAGAGATCCCCGAAGGGATTCTTGAAGCCGCCCGGATGGATGGGGCCGGCGCGGTAAATTATCTTCAGCTGGAACGAGTCGTTCTGGAGCCTGAACCTGACCTCGGCCAACGCCATCACACTTCCGGTCTTCATCGCGTCGTTCAAGACCGCCGAGGGCCTGTTCTGGGCGAAGATGTCGGCGGGGGCCACGCTGGCGATCTTGCCCGTCCTCGTCCTGGGCTGGATCGCGCAGCGGCAACTCGCCCGGGGCTTGTCATTCGGCGCCATCAAGTAACCGTGCGTGAGAGGAGCGACCCATCATGAAAGCCGCCGTTGTTACACGCCCGGGCACCGTGCAGGTCCGGGAGGTCCCCGACCTGCGGCCCGGACCGGGTGACGTGCTCATCCGGGTTACCTCGGCGGGCGTGTGCGGGACCGACGTGCACATCGTCACCGGCCACCACGTGCAGGCGACGCTGCCGTTGGTGCCGGGGCATGAAATCGCCGGACACGTGGAATTCGTGGGGGACGGTGTGCGCGATCTGGCGGTGGGGCAGGCCGTGGCGGTCGACCCGGTGATCGCCTGCGGGGTGTGCCACTTCTGCCGGAGGGGACTGCGCAACCACTGTCTGCGGTTTGAGGCCATCGGCGTCACCCAGCCGGGCGGGTTTGCGCGGTACGTGATCGCTCCGGCGGCCAACACCTATCCCGTTGGAGACATGCCGCTCGATCAGGCGGTGTTCGCCGAACCGCTGGGATGCATCGTCTGGGGCCTGAAGCGCCTGGATCCCCCGCTCGCCTCCACGGCGCTCCTGTTCGGCGCAGGGCCGATCGGCCTGCTGCTCCTGCAAGGGCTGCTCGCCAGGGGGGTGGCCCGCGTCACGGTGGTCGACCCGGTCGAGCGGCGCCTCGAGATCGCCAGGCAGTTGGGCGCAGGCCTCACACTGACACCCGGGGGGGAGCTGAACGGGACGCTGCGCGACGCCGCCCCGTACGGATTCGAGGTCGTGGCGGAGGCGACGGGCAATCCTGCCGTGGTCGAGGGGATGCTCGCGTACGCCGCCCCCGGAGGGAAGATCTTGATCTTCGGGGTGAGCCCGGAGGCAGCCCGGGTGGCGGTCAGTCCCTACGACGTGTACGCCAAAGACCTCAGCATCATCGGATCGTTCTCACTGGCCGGGACCTTCTCCGAAGCGCTGACCCTGTTGGCGGCCGGGCGCGTCAAAACCGCGCCGCTGGTCTCCCACCGCTTGCCGCTGGAAGGGCTGGCCGAGTTCTTGACACGCGATCGACGCGCCGCCCGCGAGGACTCAATCAAAGTACTGATCGATCCGGGGGCTTAGGGGGGTGAGAACGGTGACACGCGACCAGTTCCGCCTGGACGGCCGCGTCGCGGTCGTCACGGGAGCCGGCCAGGGCATCGGCCTGGAGATTGCTCGGGCGATGGCCGCGGCCGGAGCCACAACGGTGGTCGCCGAGATCAACATGGAGACCGGTATGGCCGTGGCAAAAGAGCTGACCGGCGCGGGCTATCAGGCGGCGTGGGTCCGGCTGGACGTCCGGGACTCCCGCCAGGTCCGAGAAGCGGCGCGCCAGGTCCTCGAGACGCAGGGCGGCATCGATGTCGTGGTCAATAACGCCGGCATTGCGCGGAACACAGCGGCCCTCGACACGCCCGATCAGGAGTGGCTGGATATCCTGGATGTGAATCTCAACGGGGTATTCTGGTGCAGCCGGGAATTCGGCCGCCATATGGTCGAGCGCGGATCTGGCAGCATCGTCAACATCGCCTCGATGTCCGGTCTGATCGTCAACAAGCCGCAGCCGCAGGCCGCGTACAACGTCTCCAAGGCCGGCGTGATTCAACTCACGCGGTCGCTGGCGGCGGAATGGGCCTCCTCAGGGGTGCGCGTCAATGCCATTGCTCCCGGGTATGTCGCGACGGAGTT
>VBAN01000288.1:10161-11473 GCA_005882445.1 Candidatus Segetimicrobium genomatis
TACGTCACGGGGTCCGTCCTGGTGGTCGACGGGGGCTACACGACCTGGTAGCGGGAGTAACCGTCATGCGCGCACGAATCCCCCACCCCCATCGCGTCGAGTGGACGGCCGAAACAGACGATCGCGACCTTCGGCCCGGACAGGTCCGGGTGCAGACGCTCGCCGTCGGAATTTGCGGCTCAGATCTTCACACCTTTGAGGGCCACCACCCGTTTGTTCAGTATCCGGTGTACCCGGGCCATGAGGTTGCCGGCACAGTCATCGAGACCGGCCCTGAGGTCTCCAGAGAATGGGTCGGAGTCCAGGTCACGCTTGAGCCCTCGCTGATCTGCGGGGTGTGTGACTTCTGCCGGTCGGGAAACTACAACGTGTGCCAGGACCTGAAGGTCATGGGATTCCAGGCTCCCGGCGCGATGGCCGAGAGATTCATTGCCCCCGTCCGCAATCTCCACAAACTGCCCGAGGGAATCCCTCCTGAAATCGGGGCGATGATCGAGCCCCTGGCCGTCTCCATTCACGCGGTGTCCCGCGCAGAGGCGAGCGGCCGGAGCGTCGGCGTGGTGGGTGCAGGCACGATCGGCGTCCTCGTCGCGCAGGTGGCACGGGCCTATGGGGCGTCCGACGTCGAGATCGTGGACCTCGAGGATTCCCGCCGGCGGCTGGCCGGATCACTCGGCATGATGGCGTCCGCGCAGTTGTCCAAGCACGAGATCGTATTTGAGTGCGCGGGCACCGAGTCCGCGCTTGACGCGGCCATCCGCGGGGCGACGAAGGGCGGCACGGTGATTCTCGTGGGAGTCTACGGTCGCCCCACCAGCATTCCCGCCGCCCTGATCCAGGACTGGGAGTTGGTCCTCCGCGGTACTCTGATGTATACCTTCCGCGATTACCGCGAGGCGATCCGGCTCGCGGCCTCACGCGCCATCAATCTGTCCCCGCTGATCAGCCACCGGTACAGATTGCCCGACGTGGGGGAGGCATTTGATACGGCGCTCCATCGCGCCACCGCAATGAAGGTCGTGCTCATGGCCGAGGGCGCCTCGGGCAGCAGCGCTCTTCGCACCTGAGAGCACCCTCCAGCGTGACAACCTACTCTAGTTTCACCCGGCTGAGCAGTGCGGAGACGCGGAAGAATCTGGCGCGCCCGGAGGGATTTGAACCCCCGACCTACGGCTCCGGAGGCCGACGCCCTATCCGCTGAGCTACGGGCGCGCTCCTTACCTATTATAACAAAGGACGCGGGTCAGCACGCTCCGGTTCCAGAGGACACCTCCCAGGGACGAGACCCAAGGCCCCGATCGGCCCCCGGCCT
>VBAN01000289.1 GCA_005882445.1 Candidatus Segetimicrobium genomatis
CGAGGACGTGGGGCTCGCCGATCCCCAGGCGCTCGTGCTGGCGGTCGCCGCCGCGCACGCCCTGGAGTTCGTCGGGCTGCCCGAGGCACGCATCCCCATGAGCGAGGCTGTGATCTACCTGGCGACGGCGCCGAAGAGCAATGCGACGGTCACCGCCATCTCGCGGGCGTGGCATGACGTCGAGCACGAAGAAGCCCGACCCGTTCCCCGCCACCTGCGGGACGCTTCCTATCCCGGAGCGGGGCGCCTCGCGCACGGCCGCGGGTACGAGTACCCACACGATTACCCGGGTGGCTTCGTCGCCCAACAGTACATGCCCGACAACGTGAAGGACCGAACCTATTACGAACCCACGACGTCTGGATACGAGGCCGAACTCCGGCGCCGTCTCCGAACGTGGTGGGAGGGCGTGAAGCGGTACGCGTTCGAAGGGAGGTCCTGAGAGGGGCATGGCTCGTGTAGCCGTCGCGATGAGCGGCGGAGTGGACAGCGCGGTCGCCGCCGCCCTGCTGGTCGCCGAGGGGCACGAGGTGGTCGGGATCACCATGAACCTCTGGCCGACCTGGGTGCCGCAGACCGGCGAAGGATCCGGGTGCTGCGGCATCGGGGCGATCGACGACGCGCGGTCGGTGGCGCGGCGCCTCGGGATCCGCCACTACGTGCTCAACCTCAGGTCCGAGTTCGAGCGTGAGGTGATCGCGTCCTTCGCTTCCGAGTATGCCCGCGGGCGCACTCCGAACCCCTGCATCGCCTGCAACAAGGCGATCAAGTTCGACCTGCTGCTCCGCAGGGCGCTCGGGCTGGAGATGCAGGCGCTGGCCAGCGGCCACTACGCCCGCGTCGACCGGGGCCCCGACGGCCGCTACCGGCTCCTCCGGGCCGCGGACCGGCAGAAGGACCAGTCCTACGTCCTGGCCGGGCTCACGCAGGAGCAACTTGCGTCTCTTCGTTTCCCGGTGGGCGCCTACACCAAGGCCCAGATCAGGGACATCGCGCGCCGGCACGGCCTGAGCGTTGCCGACAAGCCCGACAGCCAGGAGATCTGTTTCGTCCCGGACGGCGATTACGCTGCGGTGGTCGCGCGGTTCGAGCCCGAGGCGCTGCGCCCCGGGCCGATCTACGATTTGGACGGACGGCGGCTCGGGGAGCATCGGGGACTGGCGCGGTACACGGTGGGCCAGCGCCGCCGGCTCGGCCTCGCCGGCGGGAGCCCCCGGTACGTCGTGGGGATCGACCCCGCCCGCAACGCCCTGCTCGTGGGCGATGAAGCGGCGGTGCGGTGCCCCGAACTGATCGCGAGCCAGATTAACTGGATCGCCATTCCCGGATTGGACCGCGACCGCGCCGTCGGGGTGAGAATCCGCCACGCGTCCGCCGACGCCCCGGCGGTGATCGCCCCCGCCCCCGGCGGACGGGTCGCCGCCCGGTTCGAGACATGGCCCCGGGCGGCGGCGCCCGGGCAGGCGATCGCCTTTTACGACGGCGAGGTGGTGCTCGGCGGGGGCGTCATCGACGAGGTGCGGATGGGAGGACTGGGCGCCGCGCGCGATGCCGCCCCGTCCGCGGGAGTGAGCGTCCTGTCGGACGCCGGTTAAGGGAACCATACCGCTGAAGGGAGGGGACTGATGTCCACCGTCGCGAGCGTCAGCCTGGCCATCATCGCTGCCACCTGCGTGATCGCTGTGGTGGCGTTTGTCGTCTTCCTGTATTATGTGTGGCGGGCCGTGAGGAGGGCGGAGGCGATCCTCGCGCTCGTCCAGCGGACCCTGCCGGGGCTGGCCACCGATCTCCGGACCATGCTCGATAAGGTCGACCAGGAGATCCTGGAGGAGGCGATCCGCACCCTGCGACGGGTGAGCGTTGTCATCGGCTCGGGGGTGAGCACCATCGAGCAGGTGCAGCAGACGGCGCGCCGGGTCGCTCAGGACGTCATCCTGCCGCCGATGAGCACCGCCGCGGGCGTGTTCGCGGTGATTCGGGAAGGGCTGCAGTGGTTTCGCCCCGCGGGCGACGGCCACAGAACCACTCGAAGTGGCGAGTGGGGCAAAGGTAAAGCCGATCCACGCGAGGAGTAAAATAAACGCACGGTATCCGCCGGAACCTGAACGGTAGAACCTCAAAGGAGGGACGGTCGCGATGGAAGAGCCAAGGGACTTTCTGTCGGGGTTGATCGTGGGAGGGCTGATCGGAGCAGCATTCGGCCTCCTCTTCGCCCCAGAGCCAGGCGATAGGACTCGCGAGCGGCTCCGGAGGCAGAGCGAGGAGTGGGGGAGCCGCGCGCGGGAGCAGGCGGATCGGGTGGCCGAGAGGGTTCGGGACACCGCCGGCAGCGTCGCCGAGCAGGTGCGGGAACGGGCGGATGAGTTCGCCACAAAAGCCAGGACCTCGGCCGATGATGTGATCAAGCGCGGTCGCGACACCTTTGACGAGAAGACCGAGCACCTGCGGCGGGCCTTCGAGGACGGGCGCGACTCGGCCAGGGGACGGTCGCGTGAGCGCCGGTCGCCGGAGGGTTCGGAAGGGTAGCCCCTCAGCGGGTTCTTGCCTTCTGACGAATGGTTTCCGGACGCGCGCCCAGGGTCCCGGCGCGGAGACGCACGGGGCAGACGGCAGAGGCCGTCGAGGTCACGATCCCGGCGAAGCCCGAGTTCATCAGCGTCGCCCGATTGACTGCGGCGACCGTCGCGGGCCGGCAGGGGTTTACCTACGACGACATCGAGGACCTGAAGATTGCCGTCTCCGAGGCCTGCAACGCTCTGATCCTCGCCGGGACGGGTGGCAGCCCGCTGGCCCTCCGCTTCAGCATTGAGCCTGACATGCTCGAGATCCGGATCGAGACGGGAGGGCCCGGGCTGGAGTTGGGCCCCGCCGCGTCTTCCGATCGGAAGCGGTTGGACGAGGGGCGGCTCGGCGTGTTCCTGATGCAGTGCCTCGTTGACAGCGCCGAGATCCGCCGGAGCGAGCAGGGCAGAGCCGAACTCCGGTTGGTCAAGCGGCGGCAACGGTAATGAAGACGCGTCCCCGCGCTCGTCGTCCGCTTCCCCGGGCGGAGGTCCGGGCCCTCTTCAGCCACCTGCGGCAGACCGGGGATCCTGTCGCGCGGGAAGAACTTATCCTCGCGCACGAGAGCCTCGCGATCTACCTGGCGAGAAAGTTTGCCGATCGGGGCGAGCCCCTCGAGGACCTCATCCAGGTCGCCCAGGTCGGCCTGATCAAGGCGATCGACCGGTACGATCCCGCGCGGGGCATCGAGTTCACGACGTACGTCACGCCGACGATCGTCGGGGAGATCAAGCGGTATTTCCGCGACAAGCTGTGGTCGATCCGCGTTCCCCGGCGGCTCCGCGAGGTCAACTATACCCTGATGCGGTGTGTCGACGATCTCTCCCAGCGCCTCGGACGCTCGCCGACCCTCAACGAACTGGCCGAGGAGACCGGCGTGCCGTTCGAGGTCGCGATCGAGGCCCTGGAGGCCGGCCGGGCCTACACGCCTGCTTCTCTCGACGCCGAGACCACCGAGGAAGGCGGGGGCGACCGGGCCGTCCCGCTGGGAGAGATGATCGGCGACGAGGACACGACGATCGAGCGCCTGGAGGATCGCGCCACCCTGGAATGGGCGCTGGAAAACCTGCCCAGCCGCCACAAGGAGATCGTGCGTCTCCGGTTCTTCGACCGGCTCTCCCAGGCCGAGATC
>VBAN01000290.1 GCA_005882445.1 Candidatus Segetimicrobium genomatis
AGACTTCCCGGCCCCCTTTTTGATGCAACAAAGGGATGGCGCTGACGCCATCCCCTCCGGATCGTTTCCGAGCCGTGACCTGGCTGGCAGCCAACCGAACGCCTCGACCGCCGGCGCCGCCAGGTGAGAAGCAGATGGCTTCTACTTGAGCGGCACGAGTATAGCATAGGCGTTTTGGAGCGTCAATCACAACGCAGGCAAGGAGCGGGCGGCGGCATGGGGCGCCGATCGTGGTGCCGCTGTCTCCGGGGGGACCCAGCGGGGCATTAACGAACCGTCACCTACACTCGGCGGCCGGCCTCAAGGAGGTTGATCTCAGGCCCTATGACGGATTGGCGGTGGGAGCGATGGCGGTAACCCATCCGGCGATGCCGCGGCCGGCGAGCGCCGTCACCCCCCTGCACCGTGAGCTGCTGCTCATCGCCGGCATCGTCTACCTGGCGGCGTTCCTCAGGGTGTTGTCGCTGGGCGAGAAGAGCTTCTGGCTCGACGAGGCGACGAGCCTGCCGATTGCGAGGCTGGATTGGAGTTCCTTCCTCGCCATCGTCACCCACCGGGAACCCGGTATGAGCCTCTATTACGCGATCCTGCACTTCTGGCGGGGACTGGGGGAGAGCGAGGCGGTCATCCGGGGCCTGTCGGTGTTCCCGGCCGTGGCGACCCTGCCGGTCGTGCATCTCATTGGGAAGCGCACGGCCGGGGTGGCGGTCGGGCTGCTCGCCGCCCTGCTCCTCGCGCTCAACGCCCTGGACATCCGGTACGCTCAGGAGGCGCGCGGCTACAGCCTCCTGATCTTCCTCACGACCCTCGCCACCTTCCTGTTCATCAAGGGGATCGAGCGGCCCTCGCGGGGTCTCTGGGCGGGGTACGCGGCGGCCGCGGCGCTGGCGATCTACACCCATTTTTTTGCCGCGTTCGTGATCGCGGCGCATCTGGTCTCCCTCGCGGTGCTGCGCCCCCGGGACATCCCGGTGCGGGCCCTCGCCGCCAGCCTCTCCGGCATCGCGGCCCTGGTGCTGCCCCTGGTGATCGCCGCGTGGGACGCTGCGCGGAGCATCCCCGCGCTTCCTGCGCCGAGCCTGCCCGGCCTCTATTACACGCTCATGGCGATCACAGGGGCCGGCGGGGTCTGGCTTCTGGTCGCCTATGCGCTCTCGTGCGTCGCCGCGTTTCCTCCGATCAGGAGCACGTGGGCGTCCGCCAGAGCCTCTGTCGAGGCATTTCGGTACGGGCTCGTCGTCGCCTGGCTCGTCACGCCCATCGTCCTGGCGCTCGGCATCTCCTTTATCACGCCGATCCTGAGCGCGCGGTACCTGGTGGTCTGCCTGCCGCCGCTCAGCCTCCTCGCGGCCATCGGGCTGGCGTCGATCCGGCCTCGGTGGGCATGTATCGGCGCGACGGCGGTGGTCGCCGCGCTCGCCATCCACGGGATTGTCGGGTACTTTGTGTACTTTCCGAAGGAGGATTGGAGGGATGCGACCCGGTTCGTCATCGCACAGGGACGTCCGGGCGACGCGCTGATCTTCTATCCCCCGTATGACCGCGAGCCGTTCGATTACTACCACGGTCGCCTGGGCGGCGCCGGTCCGGCGGTGGTCTTCCCGGAGCAGCCGTACGTGCCCGCGATCGCCCGGGGGATCCCCATCGCCGCAGATCCCGGCGAGGCCCTGCTCGACCGTCTCCCGGCCCGCTACCCGAGGGTCTGGCTGATCCTCGGCCGCGACCAGCTGTCGAGCCGGGAGGGCTACCAGGCCGGCCGCGCCGTCCACGAGCAACTGCTCAAGCGCTATCCTTCCACGAGGCAGAAGACCTACTATGGGATCCTCGTGGTGCTCTACAGCAAGGCCGGGGGAACCGCGCTACAGCAGTGACGTCATGCGGGCCGCGACCACGGTCTGGTCGTCGGCGGGGCCGTTCCCGCTCCACGAGGCGACCGCGTCCATCACCCGATCAGCCACCTCATCAAGCGGCGCATCTCGCAAGGTAGCCAGCAGCTCGGAGATCCGCTGCTCCCCGAACTGCTCTCCCGCCGCGTTCCTCGCTTCGGTGATCCCGTCCGTGAAGAGCAGCAGCAGATCCCCCGGGCCGATGCGGGTCTCCGACATCGCGTAGGTGGTCCCGGGTTCCACGCCCAGCAGCAGGCCGGGCGCCTCGAGGAGGCGCGGCCCGGCGTCCGCCGCCCGAACCATCAGCGGCGGGAGATGGCCCGCGCTGGCGAACAGGAGCGTCCCGTCCCGCGGGTTCAAGATCCCGTAGAACAGGCTGACAAACTTGGACTCGGTGTCCGCCGCCAGCGCGTGATTGAGCCGGCTGAGCACGGCCTCAGGCCGCCGCCCGTCCTGGGCAAACGCCTCCAGGAGATAGCGGGCGCGGGCGGATAAGGTGGCCGCCGGGATGCCCTTCCCGGACACATCCGCGATCGCCAGGCCGACCTGGCCGTGATCGAGCGGCAGGACGGCGTAGAAATCTCCCCCCACCTCCCGGCTCGGCAGGTACCGTCCCGCGACCGCGAGGCCCGGCAGTTCGACCCGCCGCGGCGGAAGGAGGGTCTGCTGAATGATCCCGGCGATCTCGCGCTCTCGCTCGTACGCCCTGGCGTTGTCGACCGCCAGCGCGACGCGGTCGGCGAAGGTTTCCAGGAGGCGGACCTCGTGCGCCGTGAACTCGCGTGGGCGCTGGGAGAGCACCTGGACGACCCCGATCACCCGCCCGCCCACGCGCAGAGGGACGGCCATGGTCGAATAGGCGCCTTCCCGCCGGAGGCGCCGGCCTTTCGCCGCCAGCGCACCGTTGAACCCGGCCGGCACGACGAGATCGCCCGTGCCTTCCTCGACGAACCAAATCAACCCCGCATCGGCGTGCAGAGCCGCGCCCACCCGCTGGACGAGCGGCGGGAGCAGCTCACCGAGGCGAACGGTTGAGAGGGCGGCGTCGCTGACCGCCTGCAGCGCGTTCATTTCGGTGACGTAGCGCGACAGACGCTCGCTCATCTCGTTGAACGCGTTCCCCAGCTCTCCCAGTTCGTCGCTGCGGCGCAGGGCCACCCGCGTGCCCAGGTTGCCCCTCCCGAGCGCACGCGCCCCGCGGACCAGGGCGAGGATCGGGGCGCTCAGTTCGGCGCCGAGGACCCAGGCCAGAAACAGGCCCACCCCGACGGCGGTCAGCACCGTGATCATCTCCTGAGCGGCCGCCCGGCGCGCGGATTCGAGCGCCGAGGATTCCGGCTCGACCACGATGGCCGCCCATCCCAATCCGGCGATGGGGGCGGCAGCCCCCAGATACCCGGTGCGGCCGTCGCTGTACCCTTCGATCGTCGCTTCGAGGCCGGCCAGCGCCGTCCGGACCGCGCTCAGCCCCTGCAGCGCCTCCGGGGCCCGCGCGGGCTGGCGGATATCAATGATGAGACGGCCGGTGGTGTCGAGGATGATTCCATCGGCGGCGCGCCCGAGCCCGCGCGGCAGCACGGTGCGAAGCCCGCCGAGGTCGAGCCGGCCCAGCACCACCGCGGCGAGCTTCTCTTTATCGCGGATCGCGGTCGCCACCTCGAGGGTGGGATGGCCGTCGATCCAGGTCGGCGGCCCGGCCGCCCACTCCTTCCCGTTCCGCACCGGGCCCACCGCGGGATTGTCCGCAAGGTTCATGGTGAACGGTTGCGGCGGGCTGGCGGCGACTTCGGTGCCGGCGGCATCGATCAGCATCAGCGAAAGGAAGGAGGGATTCTTCGCGCGGATGGCGGTGAACAGTTGGATGATCCCCGAGACCGGATAGGGCTGGCTCGTCACGGCCGCTCCGGCGGTCCGCTCGCCCTCGACCGCGCCGGCGAGGAACATCTGGACATCGGCGGCCATCGCCCTCGCCAGGTCCCGGTGGCCGCGCTGCACGATCTCCAGCCGTCCCTGGTTCCGAGACTGGAACAGCAGGCCCCCCAGGATGAGGACCGGGATCATGCAGATCAGGATGACCGCGGCGATCTTGCCGCGGATGCCCAGGTGCATTCGCACGTTCAACTCCTGCGGGCGGCGCCGGCGAACCATCCCGCCGGCGCCGCCGGGCCTACGGCGTGATCCGGCACGGCCGCCGGCCTCACGACTTTGCCGGACGATCGACTTTGACTTTCTCGAGGGCCTCGCGCTCGGTGGCGACGACGCACAGGATCTTGTCGAGCCCGGTAATCTTGAAGATCTTGGCGATCGCCGGCTGGCCGGCGACGATGGCGATCTCTCCGTGGAGCGCCCGAATCCGCTTCTGATGGTCGGTCAGGATCTTGAGGGCCGTGCTGTCGATATACGCGACGCCGGACAGGTTCACCACCAGCAGCGGCCGGGACGCGGTCGCGGCCGTGCGCAGCCCCTCATCCAGGCGCGGAACGGTATAGAGATCCAGTTCTCCGGCGACATCCAGGATCGTCACTTCCCCGACGGTGCGGACACTGATCTTCAGCTCCACGGCGCACCTCCCCTCACATAGGGATGGACTGGAACTCCCGCTTGAATGTAGTTCCGTCTCGAAGGCGTCCCTGCCTGCGGCGCGACCCCTGGACGCGGCGGCGGTGTCACGGTCCCCGCTCGGCATGCAGCGCCACCTGGTAGAGGCCGATGCCCTTGTTCGCGATGGCCGAGGCCGCGAATCCCATGATGAACAGGAACAGCCCCTTCGTCGCCACGAGCAGCGCCAGGCTGCCCGACGGCGATGTGGCGCCGGATGAGGACGCCAGCGCGCCCGAGGCGATCAACTCGGTGTAGGCGAAGTAGAAAACGGCGAGGAGCAGCAGCGCTCCAATGAGGAAGACGGCGATGCCCAGCCCCCCGGCGAGCACGCCCCCTCCCCGATCCGTTCCCATCCGCATCGTGCACCCCCACCTTCCCTTCTTCCCGGCTCACTCCACGCGCGCGTGGGCCAGCGCCGTCGCACACGGGCACTCCCGTTTGCGGGGCAGCCGCTCGATCATGGCCAGCAGGAGGCGGCGGAGCCTGTCATTGTTCTGCTGCATCACTCGAATCACCGCCGTGTGGGTGACCGGCTCGACGCCGGGATCCCCTTCCACCCCGACGTCGTAGTCGGTGATCAGCGAGATGTTCACGTAACACATCTGCAGTTCTCGAGCCAGGATGGATTCGGGGTAGTTGGTCATGTTGATGACTTCCCAGCCCTGGCCGCGGAACCACCGGCTCTCCGCGCGGGTGCTGAACCGGGGGCCCTGGATCACCACCACGGTCCCGCGGTCGTGCACGGGAATGTCGAGACGGCGGGCCGTCTCCACGGCCAGCGGCCGCATCGTGGGGCAGTACGGATCGGCGGCGGAGACGTGGGTGACGATCGGCCCGTCGGCGAAGGTGTCCATCCTCCCCCAGGTCCGGTCGACGAATTGGTCGCAGATCACGAATTCGCCCGGCCGGACGTTGGGTTGCAGGCTGCCGGCCGCGCACGGCCCGAAGACCCATTCCACGCCGAGGGAATGCAGCGCCCAGACGTTGGCCCGGTAGTTGATGCGGTGGGGCGGGAGCCGGTGGGTCCGGCCGTGCCGGGGGAGAAACCCCACCTTCCGGCCCGCGATCTCCCCGAGCATCACGGTATCGCTGGGCTCCCCGTACGGCGTATCCACCTTCACCTCGCGGGCGCCTTCGAGCAGCGAGTAGAATCCCGATCCGCCAAAGACCCCCACCTCAGCCCGTTGCACGACCCGGCTTCCCTCCTGTGCTGGTTCGGTTCGGCCGATGACCTACGCCCTACTCCGCCCGACTCCACGCGTCGATCGGCGTTGGTCGGGACGGTCGGATGCAACCGCGTCGGCGATCCGAGACAGCGCCGCCCCGGCATCGGCCCGCACCACGGCATCGGCCTGCCCGTCGAGCGGCGTGGGCTCGCGGTTCACGATGGCCAGCCTCGCCCCCTGCCGGGCCGCGAGCGCGGGGAGCCCGGCCACCGGATAGACCTGCAGCGACGACCCGACCACCAGCAAGACCCGACACGTCTCACACGCCGATACCGCCCGCTCGTAGGCCGCCGCGGGCAGGAGCTCTTCGAACAGCACGACGTTGGGGCGCAGCAGGCCGCCGCACGCCGCGCATCGAGGAAGCGTCCCCGACCGCAGCGGCCCGGCCATCTCCGCGATCGGCCGGATGGCCCCGCACCCGGCGCAGCGGGCCTCGCGCAGGTTGCCGTGCACTTCCACCACGTCGCGCGATCCGGCCTGCTGGTGCAGGCCGTCGACGTTTTGCGTCACCACGAGGTGCACGGCCCCGAGCCCTTCGAGCCTGGCGATCGCCCGATGCGCGGCGTTCGGGGCGGCGCCGGCCAGCCCCGCGAGGCGGGTCTGGTAGAATGCGTAGAACGCCTGCGGGTCGCTCTGGAACGCGCTCAGGGAGGCGACGCGCGTCGGGTCGATGCCGCTCCACAATCCGCCCTTGGAGCGGAAGTCCGGAAGCCCCGACTCGGTGCTGACCCCCGCGCCGGTCAGCACGACGTTGAACGTCCCGCGGCGAAGCAGCGCCGCGATGCGCCGGACCGCGGCGTCCGATTCGACCGGCCGCTCCCCAACGGAGCGCGCCCGCGGCGCGCGCCGGGTCAGCACAGGCGCCCGCCGTCGTCGAACCGCATCGGCTGGGGCGATTCCAGCGCGGCGATGTGCGGCCGTCCTTCCAGTTCACGCACCAGCGGCTCCGACACCCACACGTCCTCCAGGTGGAGCGTATTCGGCGCCCGCACGATCCGCGCCCGAAGCGGATCGGGCAACCCGAGGCTCCCAAACGCGGCCAGGATGGTGTCCCGCTCGGTGGCCATCACGATCGGGAGCATCGCTCTTTGAACGTATGTGCTGACGATACAGTTCAGGTAGGTCGCGGTAAAGTCGATGCGGTCCACCACCGCCCTGGTGGTGAAGTCGGCCAGCCCGATCCCCTGCGCGTTGCCCTCGGAGGCGTCGGACAGCCGCAGCGCCACGATCCGCTCCGCGTGGGGCGTCTCCGGTTCCGCGAGCCCGGCGATTCGCCAGCGCCCGATGACGTTGACGTCCATGCCGGTGCCGCTGAAGTTCTTGCCGACTTCGTCCACGATCAAGAGGTCCATGCGGTCCACCGGCAGATGCGGCATCGCCGCGCGCGCCTCGGGGAACAACGCTACCTCCACGTCCGGGATGCGCTCGGGGGCGATCCCGACCACCCGAGCGGTCTCATCGTACGCGTTCTCGAGAATGGCGAGACCGCCCAGGACGCGAATCTGCGCCGCGCCCGGGGCCTTGCCCAACCCGACGCCGAGCATCTTCATCACCCCGCTTCCGAACGGATGGCTGAACCCGGTGTGGGGTTTGATCCGGCTCACGGCCAGGATCCCGTCGCATCCCGCCGCCACCCGGTCACAGTAGGCCACGAATCCGCTCGGTGTCCTCCCCAATTCGACCGCGTCCATGGACGTGCTGAGGGGCGCCCCCACGGTCGCCGGCGTGATCCCCAGGTGCTCGAGGAGGCGCCGCTGCCCCTCGTCGGTGCCGCCGCCGTGGCTGCCCATCGCCGCGATGAGCAGGGGATCGGCCCCCGCCGT
>VBAN01000291.1 GCA_005882445.1 Candidatus Segetimicrobium genomatis
CAGAAGCGGGATGCTGGAGGTTCTCCGGCAAGACTATGTCCGGACGGCGCGGGCCAAAGGCGTCACGGAACCCAGAGTGCTTGTGTGGCACGCGCTGCGCAATGCCTTGATCCCCGTGATCACCGTGGCCAGCATTCAATTCGGGACACTGCTCGGCGGCACGGTGGTCGTGGAGACCGTGTTTGCGAGGGACGGTGTCGGACGCATGCTGGTCCTTGCCATCCTGCAAAAAGAATTTCCGTCCGTGCAGGGGGCCGTTCTCATCCTCGCGCTGGCGTACACCTTTAGCAATCTCATCGCCGATCTGTCGTACGGCTTCATCGATCCTCGGATCCGCTACACGTAGCTGGCGGACCATGGGCGCGGTCCAAACCCACGTCGGGGTGAATCGCCTGGGGATGCGGCGGCGAAGCGCCTTGCTGGCCCGGCTGAACCCTGGGGCCATCATCGGCCTTCTGGTCTTCCTTGTCCTTTGCGTCCCTTTGCTCGTACCGGGCCGGTTGGCGCCGTCCCCAAACGAGATCTTCCAGCCGCCGTCCTTCCACCATTGGCTGGGAACGGACCAGTTCGGCCGGGACATGCTCAGCCGGTTAATCTCCGGCACGCATGTGTCGATGAGCCTCGGGGTCGTGTCCGTCTCGTTATCTGTTCTGATCAGCCTGCCGCTGGGCATTGCGTCTGGTTACTATCGAGGCGCGCTGGACTCGGTGTTGATGCGGCTCATGGACGTCGTCATGGCGTTTCCGGGCATTCTGCTGGCGTTGATCATCATCTCTATCCTGGGCCCCGGCCTCGCCAACGCCATGATCGCCGTCGGCATTGGGGAGGCGCCCGCCTACACGCGGGTTGTCCGCTCTGCGGCGCTTGGAGTCCGGGCGCAGTCTTACATCGAAGCCGCGCGCGCCATAGGCGCTCATGATAGTCGTATCCTCTGGCGTTACGTCCTTCCCAATGTTGTTCAGCCGCTCATTGTCATTTCGAGCGTGGGGTTTGCGGTCGCGATTGTGATCGGATCATCACTCGGCTTCCTTGGCCTCGGCGCCCAGCCGCCAACCGCAGAGTGGGGGACCATGGTCAGTGAGGGTCGTACGTACCTGCGCTCCCAATGGTGGATCTCGGCATTTCCGGGCGCCACCATCGGCGTGTCTGTCCTGGCGCTCAATATTCTCGGTGATGCGCTGCGCGACGTTTTGGATCCACGCCTGAGGCGGAGCGTGTAGCCGCCGTTCGACATCATGGTCGGACCGTTCATGCAGCCGGACAAGAAGGGGGCGAAATGATGCGGCGATTCTTGCTTGTGCTCGTACTGTTGGCCGTCTTGGGTCTTCCTGGGCTCGGGTTCACCGCGGCGGCGCCGCGCCAGGGCGGGGCGCTGGTCTACTCGCTCGACGGAAGTCCGGACCGGCTCGATCCAAACCTGTCCGGGCTCCGGCCCGCCCAGATCGTGTTCTTCCAGATCTTCGACCCCCTGGTGGTGCGCGATCCGAAGGACAACACCATCAAGCCGTGGCTGGCGACCTCGTGGACGGTCTCGCCGGACGGCAAGACCTACACGTTCCGCCTGCGGACCGGCGTCCGGTTTCATGACGGCACGGCGTTCGATGCGGCCGCGGTCAAGTTTAACTTCGACCGCACCCACAATCCGGCGCTCGGCGCTCGTTGCGGCGGCTGTGCCGTCGGATTTTACGAGTCCGCCGATGTCGTGACTCCCACGACGGTGCGGATCCACCTGAAGTCGCCCTGGGCGCCGTTTCTCGACGCCGCGAGCCTCTTCTACCGTATGACGTCACCGGCCGGCGTCCGTAAGGTCGGCGATCAGGACTTCGGCCGCTACCCGGTCGGGACGGGACCGTTCCGGTTCGTCGAGTGGGCGCCCAACGATCACGTGACCCTCGACCGCAACCCGGACTACAACTGGGCCCCATCGTTGTTCACGCACCAGGGCCCCGCCTACATCGACCGCGTGACCTTCCGCATCATCCGCGAGCCGTCGACCCGCGTGGGCGCGCTGCAGAGTGGCGAGTTGCAGGTGACCACCGCGGTGTCGCCGCAGGACTTTCAGCGGCTGGCCCACGATCCGCGGTTCAGGCCCATCGTTGGCCTCGCGCCGGGATCCCCCTACAACTGGGCGATCAACGTGACCAAGGCGCCGACCGACGATCTGGCGGTCCGCCAGGCGATGGAGTGGGGCATCAACCGGGATCTCATCGCGCGGGTGGCCTATGGGCCGTTTCAATCGTACGGCGCCTATCGCCCCGCGTACACGCTGCTGAGCCCCGTGACGTGGGGCTACGACAAGGGCTCGGAACTCTATCGCTACAATCCCGCAAAGGCCAAGGAAGTGTTGGATGCGGCGGGCTGGAAGGTCGGTCCGGACGGCGTTCGGGCGAGGGGCGGCCAGCGGCTCGTGATCGTGTTCAACGCCTGGGAGCACGGCATCCCGGAGCTGGTCCAGTCCGAGCTCCGCAGCATCGGGATGGACGTCAAGATCGGCATCTACGACGCGCTGACCGTGAACGAGGATCAGCGCAAGGGCGAGTCCCATCTCTCCCCGCTGCCGGGCGCGCGCACCGACCCCGACGTCCTCTCGGCGTTTCTGCATTCGCGCAACGTCGGGGGCGGCGGTTTTAACTTCTCCTTCATCAAGGACCCGGCGCTGGATCGGCTATTCGACGAGGGCGCGACCGAGGTCAACACCGCAAGATTACGACGCGGGACAACGTCTCGCTCGAGTCGGCCAAGGTCCAAGACCTGCGGTTCGACGCGACGGGGTTCTTCCCGTGGCTCTACGACACGTGGCTGGCGCCGTGAGCCCGGCGCCGGCCGCGGTCGGCGGGTCGGGCTAGCCGGTCCGCATGGCGCCATTCATCAGCTACCGGCTGCTCCACAGCGCGATCGTGGTCACCGGCGTGCTCGTGCTGGTGTCGCTGATGATCCATCTCGTCCCCGGCGATCCGGCGCAGCTCATGGTGGGCGACGCGCCGGTGTCGGCGGCGCAACTCCGGCTGATTCGGCACAGCCTCGGCCTCGACCGGCCGCTTTACCAGCAGCTCGCGGACGACGCACGGCGGTTCGCGGCGGGCGATCTGGGCCGGTCGCTGCGCTCCGGCCGGCCGATCATTGATGACCTTCGCGCCGCCCTCCCCTCGACGCTGTCGCTGTCGCTCGCCGCGATGGCGTTCGGGTTGCTCGTCGGTGTGCCGGCCGGTGTGCTGGCGTCCGTGCGCCGCGGCGGCTGGATCGACACGGCCGTCACCGCGTTCGCCGTCGTCGGCATCTCGCTGCCGTCGTTCTGGACGGGGATTCTGCTGATCGTCGTCTTCGCGATTCAGCTCGGCTGGTTTCCGACGAGCGGGCAGGCGGGCCTGCGGGCGCTGGTGCTTCCCGCGCTGACGCTCGGATGGTACCCGGCGGGGGCGCTCGCACGGGTCCTGCGCAGCTCGATGCTCGAAGTGCTGCGGAAGGACTACGTCGGCGTGGCGCGCGCGAAGGGTCTGCGGGAGCGGGTCGTCGTGGCGCGCCACGCCCTGCGCAACGCGCTGCTGCCGGCGGTCACGCTCGGATCGGTACAGTTCGGCACGCTGCTCAGCGGCGCGATCGTCACCGAGACCGTCTTTGCGCGCGACGGCATCGGACGGCTGGTGGTGGACGGCATCCTTCAGCGGGATTTCCCGGTCGTGCAGGGCGTGGTGCTTCTGATCGCGGTGATCTACACGTTGGTGAATCTGATCACGGACGTCATGTACGCCTGGCTCGACCCACGGATTCGATTCTCGTGACGGGCGCCGCACCGCCGCCCGCTCCGGCGTATCACGGTATGGTGGTAGCCGCCGCGGCCGCCCGGCGGCCGCGCTCCCGCGATGCCGCCCGGTGGCGCCGGTTCGTGTGGCGCTCCAACGGCGCGAGCCGCGCGGCGTTCGTGTTTCTCGGTTTGATCGTCGCGATTGCAGTCGCGCCAGGGCTGGCGGCCCGATACGACCCGATCGAGATGAGCCCCGATGCGGTGCTCGCGCTTCCGAGCGCCGCGCACCCGTTCGGGACCAGCCGCGTCGTGTATGGGGCCCGCACCTCGCTCGGCTACGCCGTCCTGGCGACCGCGATCAGCACCGCGGCGGGCACGGTCATCGGTGTGACCACGGCCTACTATTCGGGCGCGTTCGACACCCTCGTGATGCGTGCCGTCGACGTGCTGATGGCCTTTCCGGGCATTCTGCTCGCGCTGATCGTCGTGACGCTGCTCGGGCCGGGGCTGACCCATGCGATGGTGGCGGTCGGCATCGGCCAGACTCCGGGGGTGGGGCGAGTTGTCCGGAGCGCGACGCTCGGCGCGAAGGGCAACCTTTATATCGAAGCGTCACGCGCTGCCGGCGGATCCGGTGCGTGGATCATGCGGAGGCATCTGCTGCCGAACATCCGGCACATCATTCTCGTCCTGGCCACCCTGGGATACGGCACCGCGATCCTGGCGGGCGCGTCGCTGAGCTTTCTCGGGCTCGGCGCGCAGCCGCCGACGCCCGAATGGGGCAGCATGCTCGAGACGGCGCGGGGGTATCTGCAGAGCAACTGGTGGGTCGGCGTGCTGCCGGGCGTCGTGCTGGGTGTCACGCTGCTGTGTGTGAACGTCGTCGGCGACCAACTGCGGGACATTCTCGATCCGAGCCTCAGGCTCGACTAGGAGCGAAACGATGCGCGGGGGA
>VBAN01000050.1:0-2011 GCA_005882445.1 Candidatus Segetimicrobium genomatis
TGCACGGCGTCAGTATAGCATAATGGTCCGCGTGCTCGATCGATAGCGCGCGGCCCCCCCGTTCGATTCGCGAGATCATCCAACGATAGAAGGCTCGAGGGGCGCTGAGACGGTAAGTTGGCGGCGGGCTTCAATGAGCTCGCTGCGTGCCGGGACGTGCCGCTACGAGCAAGAGGGGTGGATCATGCAGACGTTGCGGTCGCAGCCGGCGAGGACCCTGCGGGCAGGCCTGACCAAGCGCATCGTGTTGGGCCTGCTGCTGGCGTTTTTTGCCATCGTCGCAGGATGGGCGCTCTCTCCAATGATCGGCGCCGACCAGGCCACACTGGACTTCATGTATCAGCCCTAATCGGTCCCCAGCGGGTCCGCGTTAGGCGCCGGCCGCCGGCTCAGTGAGGAACCGGCCGATGGCTTCTATAGAAGGAATGAAATAGTAGGCGCCGGTCAGCGGCGTCGTGTATCGGGTCAAGGCATCCCGAACGCCGTCGACGGTCCCCGCCATACTCTCCAGCATCCTGCTCAGTCGTCCCTGCTCGGCGCTGAAGCCGACGAAGATCGTCCCGTGGTTCGTGACCGTGCCGTAGGGCATGTTCCGGCGGAAGATATGGCCGAACACGTCCTGGTCGGTCCGCGCGCCGTGAGACTCCGGCGGCTTCGGATCCAGTTCGCTGCTGTCCTCCTTGCGCCGCCCGATGATCCGCTCTTGCGCGACGACCTCCAGGGACTCCCAGCGGGTCGCAGCGTGGACCCATTTCTGAAGCAGCAGGATGGTGCCGCCCGCGCCGGGCGTGCCCTCGGGAATCACGAGCACCTTTGCCGCGTCCAGCAGGCTCGGATTTTCGGTCCCATCGATGAAGCCGGTGAGGTCGCGGTCATGGCGATAGGGCCAGCTGGACGTTTCTTCGGCGACCGATGCCAGGCCGGCCAGCGTGGCCATGGCCTGGCGCGATTCATCAAAAATGACGTCGTAGGCGCTGCCGGAGAGCCAGAGCACGGCATCGTGCTGGGTCCCCGGAATGACGTAGCCCTCAGCCCCGCGGATGTCGCGGTTGAAGCCGGCCAAGTCCCGCGGCGCCCCAT
The DNA here is from genome assembly GCA_005882445.1 of Candidatus Segetimicrobium genomatis. Classification (GTDB taxonomy): domain Bacteria; phylum Sysuimicrobiota; class Sysuimicrobiia; order Sysuimicrobiales; family Segetimicrobiaceae; genus Segetimicrobium. The sequence goes on from VBAN01000050.1 coordinate 1,081, forward strand.
CGGGCACCACGTCACGCCACAGTTCGGGGCGGAATCCCGACACGAGATTGACACCGCCGATCGTGGTGCGCGGTTCTCGAAGATTGGCCAGCGCGGTGACGAGCTCGTGGGGATGTTTCCCACTCTCTGGGGCGTGCTCATGCGGCCAATCTCCCAAGACACGTCCTGAGGGAACGCCTCGTGGGGCGGACCCAATTCGCGGCCAGGGCCACAGCGACCTGGCCCGCCGTGAACACCAGCCCGTAAAGGACCATCGGGTCCACGAGGTGGTACCGGATCAGCGCGTGAACCTGCAGGCAGGCCGCCCACCCGCCGCCGGCCCACACCGCCGCCGCCAACGACCCCTGCCGCAGGCCGAAATAGAACAGGAGCGAAGGAACGGCGGCCGTGGACACAAACTGCCGAATCAGCTTCCACTTAACGCTGCCACTCAAGCCCAGTTCTCGCAACATCATGCCGTCCCTCGCTCGTTCTCAGGAACGATTCGTGCCGACGTCTCATTCCCGGCGGAGAAGTCGACGTAGACGGCAATGGCGACGCGTCCCCGCGCGCCGTGACGGCCTCTCGGACGCGCCGAGTTCACTCGGGACGCCCGTCCTCATGGCCAGGCGGCCAAATTTTAGGCGAGGACCCAGGCCCTCAGCGCATCGTCACCGGTCCCGGTACCCTTGGGGTGGTCCCAGATGAGCACGTGGGCGGCGCGGGGGCCGTGCATTCCGGGCACCAACTGGAAGCCGATGTCCGCCGTCTTGCTGGGGCCGGAGATCAGGGAGAGGTAGCGGGGCAGCGGGCGATCGAGGTGCAGGGCGGCGTATCCGCGGGCGATGACCGCGGCATCGAGGATGGTGTCGACCACGCTGTCGGCCGTCGCCAGCGCGATGTGCACCGGCGGGACATTGCTCGCGGCCCGGCCAAAGCCCAACTCTTCGGC
>VBAN01000050.1:2355-3796 GCA_005882445.1 Candidatus Segetimicrobium genomatis
CGCTTCGCCGAGCAGCCCCGCGCGGATGCGGACGCGGGTGCGCGCCTTGAGCCGCCGCAGCGAAGCCAGGACTTCATCTAATAGGACCGGCGGGGGCGCGGGGGCTTCGGGGGCGGGGGCTTCGGGGGGCGCGGCTCCGGGCTCGTCCGGCTGCTCCGCGCTCATCTGGCCGCTCCTGTGGCGTGGTCGAGCAGTTCCATGAGATGGATGACTTCGGGAGGCCGGTCGGCGCCGGACCGGGCCAGCCCCCAGCGCACCTGCAGCAGGCACCCCGGGTTGCTCGTGACGATCAGTTCCGGGGCCGCCGCCATCAGATCCTCGACGAGGAGGTCGGCGAGGCGGCCGCTCACCTCCGGATGGACGAGGTTGAAGATCCCGGCGCTGCCGCAGCAGGCTTCCCGGCGCTGGGCCTCCACGACCTTGAGGCCGGGCACGTGGCTGAGGAGCCACCGCGGCTCCTTGGTGATCCCCTGGGCGATGCCGAGGTGGCAGGGATCGAAGTACACCGCCCGCGCCCGTACCGGACCCGCCTGGGCCAAGCCGTGGACCACAAGAAATTCGCTCGCATCCCGGACGCGCGCAGAGAACGCGGCCGCCCGGTCCGCGTAGCGTGGGTCGTCGTGGAGCAGTTCCGCGTACTCTTTCATCGCCGCGCCGCACCCCGCGGAGTTCGTGACGATCGCCTCGCAGTCGTCGAGCCGGCTGAACGCGTTGATGACGCGCCGGGCCAGTTTGCGCGCCGCGCCCCCCGCGCCCATATGGTGATGGAGCGCCCCACAGCAGCCCTGGCGGCGCGGCACCCGGATCCGGCAGCCCGACCGCGCCAGCACCCGCAGGGTCGCCCAGTTGACCGGCGCGAGCCACGTGCTCATCACGCAGCCGCTGAAGAACGCGACGGTGTGCTTGTGCGGGCCGATCGGTTCGATCACCGCCGGCGGCCGCGCCATTTCCCGGGGCGCCGGCATCGGCGGCAGCAGCGGCGCCATCTCCTGAAGCCGGGGGGGGAGCTTGCTCTGGACCATCCGGCGCAGCCCCAGCCGCTCGGCTCCATAGAGGGCCCATCCGGCGGCGCGCATGAGCGGGACGCGGCGCGCGAGGGCGAGCACCACCCGGGCGAGGCCCGGGAGCCGTTGACCGGCCGGGAGGTGCTCGCGGAGGCGGGCGTGCATGCCGGGGGTGTCGATCCGGACGGGGCAGGGGTCGACACAGGCCCGGCAGTTCAGGCACAGCGAGAGGCCTTGGCCCGCCGTCAGGTCCAGCCCGGACGTGAAGCTGGCCTGCAGGAGCCCGATGCCGCCGATGTGGGTGGTGACCCCATACTTGTCGCCGATGACCGCGTATACCGGGCAGTGGTTGAGGCAGGCCCCGCAGCTGATGCACGAGAACGCCTCGCCGAAGCCCTGGGCGACCGCCCGGCGCCGGCCGTTGTCGACGAGAACGA
>VBAN01000050.1:4082-4581 GCA_005882445.1 Candidatus Segetimicrobium genomatis
TCTCTTCCGGGTCTTCCGGGAGCACTTCACCGGCGAGTTCGCTGAACAATTCGCGGACCCGCGCCGCGGTGATCTGGATGGCCGGCGCGATGATGTGTCCGCCGTAGGTGCCGTTCAGCTGGTTGATGCGGTCTCCCAGGTCGGTTTCCACGACCTGGACGCCGCGCGATTCGAGCGCTTCGACGATCCCGATTTCCTTGGCCGCGTTGCTCTTGGACTTGACGAGCGTCCCGCCCCCGACGATCCCGAGGATGTGCTGCCGCGCCTCCTCGGCCGTTCGGGCGACCACCACCGTGCAGCCGTTGCGCTCCAGCCGGTCGGTCGCGAGCCGGACCAGTTCGTCGAGGTGGTCGAGGGCGTCCGCTTTGATCGCCCGGACGCGATCTTGCAGATCGGGGTAGCGATGACGCGCGGCGGCCAGACGGGGCCGGAGCCCGTCGAACACCACCCGGCGGGCCTGGTCCGCCGATGCGTCCGCCAGTCCTGAGGCGATGCGCTG
>VBAN01000292.1:0-3478 GCA_005882445.1 Candidatus Segetimicrobium genomatis
GGCGCCGGCAAGACCACGCTGGTGAACCTGATCACCGGCCTGGAGGCGCCGACGGACGGCGCCGTGACGTTCGACGGACACGCGCTGCGCGGGCTGCAGCCGCCGGCGATCGCCCGGTTGGGGCTCGCGCGCACGTTTCAAATCGCCCAGCCCTTCCGCCCCATGACCGTCCGCCAGAACGTCGCGGTTCCCGCGCTCTTCCGCGGCGACCCCGCCCCCGGCGTGGCCGCCGCCCTGCGGGAGGCCGACGCGGTGCTCGAGATCGTGGGGCTCGGGCCGAAGCGCGATCTCCCGGCGCGGGCGCTGACGACGCCCGACCTGCGGCGGGTGGAGCTGGCGAAGGCGCTGGCGCTGCGGCCCCGGCTGATGCTCCTGGATGAGGTCATGGCGGGGCTGACTCCGACCGAGGTCGATACCGCGATGGAGATGCTGCGCCGGGTCAACGCCCGGGGGATCGCCCTCCTGGTGATCGAGCACGTGCTGCGCGCGGTGATGGGCCTGAGCCACCGCGTCGTGGTGCTCCACCACGGCCGGAAGATCGCGGAGGGCGCGCCGGCCCAGGTCACCGCCGCCCCGGAGGTCATTCGCGCCTACCTCGGCACCGACCCGGGCGCGGGGCCCGAGAGCACGCCGCCGTGAGCGCGGCCGCGCAGGAGGCGCCGCTGCTCCAGGTGCAGGACCTCGACGCCGGCTATGGCGCGGTGCAGATCCTCTGGCAGGTCTCGCTCGACGTCCGTCCGGGCGAGACCGTGGCCCTGATCGGGCCGAACGGCGCCGGGAAATCCACGCTCCTCCGCACGATCTCGGGCCTGGGTCGGCCCTGGCGGGGGCGGCTGCGCTTCGGGGGGCGGGAGATCACCGCGCTCGCCCCCGAGCAGATCGTCCGCCTCGGTATCGCCCACGTCCCCCAGGGGCGCCGGTTGTTCGCCGATCTCTCGGTCCGCGAGAATCTGCTCCTCGGCGCCTATGCCCGAGACGACGCGGCCGGCATCGCCGGCGACTTCGCGTATGTGCTCGACCTCTTTCCCGCGCTCCGCGACCGCCTCACGCTGACCGCGAGCCAGCTCAGCGGCGGCGAGCAGCAGATGGCGGCGGTCGCGCGCGCGCTGATGGCGCACCCCCGGCTGCTCCTCATCGACGAGCCGTCCCTCGGGCTCGCGCCCATCGCCATCCGGATGCTGATGGGGGCCGTGGACCGTCTCCGCGGCGCCGGGACGAGCGTGCTCCTGGTCGAGCAGGACGTCGCCGTGGCCCTCCGCCACGCGGACCGGGGCTATGTGCTCGAGACCGGCCGGATCGTCCTCCAGGACGCCGCGCCGGCGCTCCTCAACAACCCGCGGTTGCGGAACGCCTATCTCGGGTTGGGGGCAGGGGGGCCGCGGACCTAGCGCGAAAGATGCGCGGACTCGATCCCAGGACGACGCCTTCCCATCACGTTCCCCAGGAGCGCCTGAGTGCCTTCGACCCCTCGAGATGAGCTCGACCATCGGATCGGCGCGCTGCAGCACCACCTCCGGACCCAGCAGGTCGACGCCGCCCTGATCAGCCAGAACATCGACCTCTTCTACTTCACCGGGTCGATGCAGAGCGGCACGCTCCTCGTGCCCGCCGACGGCAGGCCGGTGTATGCCGTCCGCCGTGTGTTCGAGCGCGCCAGGACGGAGAGCGCCCTCGAGAAGGTCGTGGCGCTGGAGTCCTTCCGCCAGCTGCCCGATCTTCTACGGGGGACGGCCGGCCGCACCCCTCGGCGGATCGGGCTCGAGTACGACGTGCTCCCGGTTGCGGTCAAGGACCGCCTCGCGGCGGTCTTCGGGCGGTCAAGTCCCCGTACGAACTGGACAAGCAGCGGGCGGCCGGAGGCCTCTCGGCGCTGATGCTCGAGGCCGCGGTCGGATCGCTGCGGGAAGGCATCACCGAACTGGACCTGGCCGGCCGCATCGAGGCCGCGGCGCGGCGGGCGGGCCACCAGGGGCTCGTGCATATGCGGGGATGGAACCAGGAGATGTTCTACGGCCAGGTCTCCGGCGGCGAGGCGGGGGCCCTGCAGAGCTTCCCCGACATCCCGCTCGCCGGCGCGGGGCCGAGCGCGGCGAGCCCGACCGGAGCCGGGTGGCGCCGCATCGTGGCGGGGGAGCCGGTGATCTTCGACTACGTGGCGGCGCTGGACGGCTATCTCTGCGATCAGACCCGCACCCTGGTGATTGGGGCGATGCCGGAGAAGTTTGCCCGCGCGCACGACGCCGCCGTCGCGATCCTCACCGATGTCCAGTCCGCGATCCGGCCGGGCGTGACGCCCCAGGACCTCTACCGCCGCGCGATCGCGCGCGCCGAGGTACTTGGCTACGCCGACCATTTCATGGGCCAGGGCTCGCTGCGCGCCCGGTTTGTCGGCCACGGGGTCGGCCTCGAACTGGACGAATGGCCGGTGCTGGCGGAGGGCTGGACGCAGCCGCTGGAACCTGGCCATGTGTTCTGCGTGGAGCCCAAGATCGTTTTCCCGGGCGAAGGCGCCGTGGGGATCGAGGATCAGTTCGCGGTCACGCCGGACGGCGCGGAACGGCTCACCCGGCCGGCGCAGCGTCTCGCTGCGATCTAAGCCTCTGAGCGGCGCCGGAGAACACCGAGCCCTCCCAGAGCGGTGCCCAACAGGAGCACAGAGGTGGGCTCGGGAACCTCCGTCCCCTGCAGGTCGAAATGGCTGAACGATGTCGGCGTCCCGGCTCCCGACCCGGTGGTGGTGTTTGGTTGGTCGCCGTAGAGTCCTACCCGACCATCCGGAAATGTGCTATCGCTCTGACGAACGCCGAGTACGTATTGCCGCTCACTGTCGCTCTAATGTCGTAGGTGGCGCTCGGCGTGAACACGCCGGTCGTTTCGTCCAGCTTTGGTCCCGCCACACCGTTCTGGATGACGTGCCAGTAGATAGAACTACCGGCGCCTGGGGCGCGGTTACCCTGGCCAAAGCCGTTGCCGCCAAGGACCAGCAGGACTCCGTTGTTATTCGTTCCGTCGCTATGCAGAAAGATTCCACCATCTGCCAGGTTGTTCACGGTGACCGACACCGTCAGGTCGGTTGCATCAAACGGCAGGCTCGAAATGGCGTAGGGGTTGTTGTTTGGGACCTGCGGATAATACATCCCGCCGCTGGCGGTCCAATTTCCACTGTAATTATTCCAAAGAGGCGATGGGCTCGGCGTGAAGTCGTCGTGGAAGGACACCGCCAGGGCAGACGTCGGCATTCCAGTTACCGCCAGAATCCCAAGCCCAACTACGACCAGTGGAGCGAAGAAGGACCGGCGCATGGATGACCTCCTCGAGTTCCAATTCCTCCACAATAACCGTATCAAGAACTGGTATCGAGGCCCATCGATCAATAGAACGAATTGGCCATCTCCTCCGATCGAGAAGCATCATGGTCATTCGCCGGCTCACCCGGCCGGCGTCACGTCTCTTTACGGTCTAAATACCAGCGCCGTCC
>VBAN01000292.1:3537-3955 GCA_005882445.1 Candidatus Segetimicrobium genomatis
TAGTGAGGCTGTCCTGCGGGGCTCGACGCTTCGTCACTCAGAATCTGCTTGACGTGATCGATGAATTTCTTGATCGATGAGAGTCCGCCAGAGATGGCCCTCGTAGCGCTCCAGAAATCTCCTGAACGCCCGAGGGATGTGCCTGCGGCGGAGACCCCGACAGACACGACGAGGACGCCCGAGATCCATTCGATGCCGGCCCCACAGCAGGGGTTTGTCCCCTTGACTGGCGTTGCGACTCAACAGTATCCTCCTGCTGCGCCGCCCGCGGCACTCGCACGCCCGCGGGCGGAGGGTCCGAGGATCCGAGCCATGCCGGTCGCGTTCGTTCTGAGCATTGGCGGGGTGGATGGCGATTTTCAGGTCGGCGCCCTCCGGTACCTTTACAATCGCGGAATCATCCCCGATATCGTGTGCG
>VBAN01000293.1:0-2820 GCA_005882445.1 Candidatus Segetimicrobium genomatis
CTCCTTCGGGGGGGCCCCCGGCGCCGTGGCGGCCGCCTGAGCCGCGGGCGGCGCCGCGGCGGCCGCCGGGTGCTCTTTCACCGGCCTGTCCACGTGGGCGGGCTTCGCGTCCGCGACCGCTTTCTTGACCTCGGGCCTGACCTCCGCGGGCTTCTTGGCGGCCGGCCGCTCTGGCGCCCTGGCAACGCCCTTCCCCGGCGCCTTCTCCCCGGCCGGCGCTTGGAGCGGGGCCTTGCCCGGAGGCGCCTGCGGCAGAGGCGCGGCCTCCGCGACGGACGCCGAATCTGCGCGGGGCGCCCTGATGACCCGGACCCCCTTGATCTCCGACCCATAACTCGCTTGAAGGAAGGCGCTCTGACGCACCTTCTCGGCGTCCACAGCGGTGGCCTTCCCGCGGGCCGGGGCGCCGGCCGCCGGGGCGCTCGGGCCCGACGCGCTTCCGGAGGGGGCATCGCGCCCGCCCGCCTGCGCGCGCCGCACCCGGGCGACGGTCTGGTCGTCGAGGATACTCATGTGGTTGCGGACCGGGACCTTCATGGCCTCCAGCTTCTCGATGAGGTCCTTGCTGGTCAGGCCGAGTTCCCGGGCGAGTTCATGGACTTTCACAGCAACCCTCCCCTGTGCTTACTGCGCTCCCGGCTTTCCGCGGCCTGCGCGAGCGTGATCCGGTGCACCATGGGGGGGCGTTGGGGCGCCGGCCGCGCCATGGCATCGCGCAGTCCCTGGGCGATGTCGTCGGGCATCTCGCGCTCGAGCATCCGCGCGAGACGGCCTTCCCCAAGCGCCCGATCGACGCACGCCGTCTCCGGGCACACGTAGGCTCCCCGGCCGGACAGCTTCCCCGTACGATCGATCCGGACGTCTCCCTGCGCCGTCCGAACGACCCGCACGAGATCCCGCTTCGCGCGCACCTGACCGCACGCGACGCACTGCCGCTGGGGAACCCGCCGCACCTTGGGCATTCAGGCCATCCTCACTCCGCGATCGTCTTCTCCTCGATCCTGGGCGCACCCTCTGCCGCGGCCTCACCGGCGACCACCGGCTCCCCGTGCGGGACGGCCACCCCGTCGGCGGGCGACGCCAGCGCCGCAGCCCCCGGCGATTCTGCCGCAAGCGCCCCTTGCGCCGCGGGCGCGACCGGCTCCGCCGGGACTTCCTCGGCGGGGAGATCGGCGAAGATCTTCCGGGCCTCCAGTTCCTTGATCTGCGACTCGCTCTTGATATCGATGCGCCACCCGGTAAGCTTGGCCGCCAGCCGGGCGTTCTGCCCTTCTTTGCCGATGGCGAGCGAGAGCTGGTTGTCCGGCACGATCACGAGCGCGGTCTTCGTCTCCTCGGTGATCTCCACCCGGATCACTTTCGCCGGGCTCAGCGCACTCGCCACGAAGATGGCGGAATCGCTCGCCCAGGGGACGATATCGATCTTCTCCCCCCGAAGCTCATCGACGATGGACTGGACCCGCGAGCCCTTGGGGCCCACGCACGCGCCCACCGCGTCCACGTTGCGGTCCCGGGAGATGACCGCGACCTTGCTGCGGGCGCCGGCCTCGCGCGCGATCGCCTTGATTTCCACGATCCCTTCGTAGATCTCCGGCACCTCGATCTCAAACAACCGCTTCAGCAGGCCCGGGTGCGTCCGCGAGACCACGATTTGCGGGCCCCGGTTGCCCTGCTTGACCTCGACCACATAGGCCTTCACCCGATCGTTCTGCCGGTAGCCTTCCCGGGGCACCTGCTCGGTCGGCGGCAGCACCGCCTCGATGCGGCCGAGATCCATGTAGACGTTTCGCCGCTCCACCCGCTGGACCGTGCCGGTGACGATGTCCCCTTCCCGATCGCGAAACTCCTTGTACACCATGTCCCGCTCGGCCTCGCGAATCCGCTGCACGATCACCTGCTTGGCCGTCTGGGCGGCGATCCGGCCGAAATCCTTCGGGGTCACCTCCACCTCGACCGTATCCCCCACCTGGATCTCCGGATCCCACCCGCGCGCCTCGGCGAGCGGGATCTCCGCGTTCGCGTCGCTCACCGACTCGACGATCGTGCGGACGCTGAAGACATGCTGCTCGCCGGTCTCGCGGTCCAGTTCCACCCGGATGTTTTGGGCGGCCGATCCGAAGTTTTTCTTGTACGCCGAGAGGAGGGCCGCCTCGATCGCCTCGATGAGGACGTCCTTCCCGAGCCCCTTTTCCTCTTCCAGCTGCTTGATGGCCTTGATGAGCTCCGCGTTATTCACCGACAACTCACCCCCATCTCCCCGCGCGCCCCGGAGGGCACGACGAGCCGGGCCTGGGCGATCGCCTCGTGGTCCAGGCGGATTTCCCTCCCGTCCTCCAAGCGGACCGCCACCCGGCCGTCCACCAGCCCGAGCAGCCGCCCCCGAAACCGCCGCTGCCCGTCCTGAGGCTCGTGCGTCGTGATGGCGACCATCCGTCCAGAAAACCGCACGAAGTCGGCCAGACGGCGCAGCGGCCGGTCGAGTCCCGGCGACGCCACCTCTAGTGTATAGGAATGCATGAGCAGATCGTACAGGTCCAGCTCCCGGCTCAACGCTTCGCTGAGCCGGGCGCAGTCCCCGACGCGCGCGCCGCCATCCCGATCCACGAGCACCCTCAGGATCTGATTCCGTCCCGTGCCGACCAACTCCACATCCACAACCTCCAGGCCCATCCGCGTGGCGATCGGCCCCGCGAGGTCCGCCACCTGCCCCGCAATCTCGTGGCGCCTCATGAGATTCCCCTCCCCACAAACGTGCGCCCCAGCCTTCGGCGCCTCCAAGAAACGAGAGAGTGGGTAGGGCACCCACTCCCCTCGAAAGCG
>VBAN01000293.1:2864-5995 GCA_005882445.1 Candidatus Segetimicrobium genomatis
ACAAGTTGTGCGGCCCTCCAGGCCCTACGGCGGGCGGGCCGGTGCGGTCTCAGCGCGTTCTGCCCGCAGCCGGCGCGCCGGGCATGAGCCGTCTATTCGTCATGCCGCGGGGGTATGTGTTGCATTGGGGGTCGGGGGGCGCGAACGGCACGCGGTCCGTGAACACCATCAGACGTTTGGGGGTGCGATAGGGATGGCCAGGTTGGAAGAAGCCGCGGTCGAGTTTGCGGAAAACCCCGAGCCCCGCTGCGCGTGCCTGCTGCTGCTGGATACATCCAGCTCGATGCAGGGCGAACCGATCCAGGCCCTCAATGCCGGGCTGCGCACCTTAAAGGAAGCCTTGAGCAAAGATCCGGTCGCGTCCCGGCGGGTCGAGGTCGCGGTCGTCACGTTCGATAACCGGGTGGCTGTGGCTCAAGACTTCGTCACCATCGATAAGTTCGAGCCGCCCCAGCTGGAGGCGCAGGGCCAGACCTTTATGGGGACGGCGATCCTCAAGGCGCTGGACATGGTGCAGGAGCGCAAAGCCGTGTACCGCCAGAACGGCGTGAGCTACTTCCGCTCATGGGTGTTCATGATCACCGACGGCGAGCCCCAGGGAGAGCCCGACGAGATCGTCGCCAAGGCGGTGCGCCGGATCAGCAGTGAAGACAACGATGAAACCAAGCGCGTGTTCTTCTACGCGGTGGGCGTGGAAAGCGCCAACATGGAGCGATTGAAGACGATCGCCGTGCGGCCTCCCTATCGTCTGGCGGGTCTCCAGTTCGGGGAGTTGTTCCGGTGGGCATCGGCCAGCATGGGAAAGGGCGGCCAGGTCGCCCTCCCGTCGGCCATGAAGCCGGCATGATGAGCCCGCGGGGGCGCGAGCCGCGTCCGGGCCCCACGGCCGTTCGCGCGCCGGCACGCCGGTGGCGGATCGCCGCGGCGTCGATGCCGGGGAGCAACCATGAGAAGATGGGGCTGCCGTGCCAGGACGCCTGCTTCCACCGCACGCTCCCCGGGGGGATCTTCGTGGCGGCGGTGGCCGACGGCGCCGGGTCGGCCAGGCACAGCGACATCGGCGCGGCGCTGGCCGCGAAGAAAGCCGTGGACACGATCGCCGCGCAGGCCGCGCTGGCGCGGCTGCCGGAAGACGATGAGGCCTGGCGCTCGCTCCTGGTCGACGCCTTCGCCGTGGCGCGGGGAGCGGTGGAGCGCGAAGCGGCCGAGCTTGGGGCCTCGCCCGGAGACCTCGCCACCACGTTGATCCTCGTGGTGGGGACTCGGCAGCTGGTGGCCGTCGCGCAGGTGGGAGACGGCGCAGCGATCGTGTGCGATGACGCGGGCGAGGTCGGCGCGCTCACGGTCCCCCAAAATGGAGAATACCTCAACGAGACCGAATTCCTGGTCGCCCCTCAGGCCCTCGAGTCCATCCAGTGGGCGGTCCGCCGTGGGGAACCCGCCCACGTCGCCGTGCTGTCGGACGGGCTGGAGATGCTGGCCCTGAAGATGCCCGACGGCGTGCCGCACCAGCCGTTCTTCGACCCCCTCTTTCGCTTCATGGCCGACGTCGGAGGGGAGCAGGAGGCCAACCGTCAACTGCAGGAGTTCCTCGGGTCGACCCGCATCCGGGAGCGGACGGATGATGACGTCACCCTGCTGCTTGCGAGCGTGAGGGGATAACCGTCGATGCAGGCGCGCCGCCAGTCCGACGGGCAGGTGATCACCCTCTCCTCGGAGCTGGAGCGCGGTGGGGAGGGGCGCGTGCTCCTCGCCGACGGGATGCCGGGGTTCCTCGCCAAGCTCTACGAATCTCCGAATGACGTCCCGCTGAGAAAACTCGCCATCATGCTCAAGAATCCCCCGGAGGACCTGAGGCCGGGCGGCGTCGTGTCCATTGCGTGGCCGGTGGACCTGCTCCGCGCGGATGGGGGCGAGGGGAACGTCGTCGGCTTCCTCATGGAACGCGTGGAAGGGGCGAAGCATCTCTCGCACGCGTTCATCCCTCAGGATCGACTGCAGTGGTGTCCCTGGTTCGAGTATCGCTATCTCCACCGCACCGCCCGCAACCTCGCCACCGCCGTGCAGGCGCTGCACGACCGCGGGTATGTCGTGGGAGACGTCAGCTATTCCAACGTCCTCGTCAAGGACAACGCCCTGGTCGCGCTGGTGGACACAGACTCGTTTCAGGTGCGCGACCCCGAGAGCGGCGCCGTGTACCGCTGTCCGGTGGGCAAGGAAGAGTACACGCCCCCCGAGCTCCAGGGCCAGGCCTTCGCCGACGTCGACCGCCGGCCCGAGCACGACCTGTTCGGCCTGGCCGTCCTCACCTTCCAGCTGTTGATGGAAGGCATGCACCCGTTCAACGGCCGGTTCACGGGCGCCGAGGAAGATCCGTGTCCCGCCCTGGCGGACCGCATCAAGCTGGGCGGCTTCCCCTACCGCCCGGGCCTGGGCCTGCCCTACGAGCCGGCATTGTCGTCGCTCAAGTTCGACGTGCTCCACCCGGCGCTACGCAATCTGTTCCTGCGCTGCTTCGAGGGCGGGCATACCAATCCCGAGATCCGGCCCGACGGCAAGACCTGGGCGCAGGCGCTGGACGGAGCGGAAAAAGACCTCCGGCAGTGCGCGGCCAACGGCCACCACTGGTACGGCCGGCATCTTCGATCGTGTCCGTGGTGCGAGCGCGTCATCCGGCTGCGCGGACAGGATTCGTTCCCCCCGTCGGTTCAGGCGGTTCAGCAACAGCGCAGCAACCAGGCGGCGCGCGCCCGGCGCACGCGGCAGGCGCCGCCGGCCCCCGTCCCCACGCCCGCCCTCGCGGCGGTGCCGTCGAGATCGTCCGGGCTCGCCCCGCAACCGGGACCGATTGCGCCGGCACCCCTCCGCAGCCCCGCCTACCAGCTGCCGGGTTGTTCGCCTTCGCCCTGCATTCGGCCGGAGCGCCCGCCGGCCAATCGTCTCAGCCCGTGCGATCCGTGACCGAAGCGCAACACGTCGGGGCGCCCGGAGACTCCGGGACAGCCGGAGCGCTCAGGGAAGTGGGCGCGACGCTGTCGGCGTACCTGTCCGCCCTTGCCTCGCAGGGCCCCGCGAGGAATTCCCAGGCAGCGGGAACGTCCCCGCCGCCTTCCGTTGATCCCCTGGGCCCC
>VBAN01000294.1 GCA_005882445.1 Candidatus Segetimicrobium genomatis
TATAACCACATTCATTCCCGGGGCCGGCCGGGGGGTGATCAGGCCCGCCTACGGCCACACGTTCGGCGAAGGCAGCGCCGAGCGAGTCCGGGGGGCCGATTTCAGCGGATGCTCTACCGAGGCCACCCTTCAATATCGCGGGAGTACATCTCGTACGCGGCTGTATACTCCATGACACGCGCGACGTCCGCAATGAATTTTTCATCGTAGCCCGCGCGTCGCAGGAGGTGGAAGCCCATCTCCATCCCGGACGTGATGCCCCCGGCGGTCACGATGCGCCCGGCGTCCACGACGCGCGCCCGGCTGATCCGGCAGGCGGGGGCGATCTCCGCAAGGCGGTCGATGGGCACCTTCGGGCTCTTTGCGGTTGGTCGCCGGCAGCCCGTCCAGCAACCCCATGATCCCATAGATCCAGGAACCGGTGCAGACGCTAACGAGCAGACACGCTTCAGGCAATGAGCGAATGAAGTCGTGCAGCCTCAGGTTACGCATCTCAGGGCGGGTGCCGGCGCCTCCCGGGATCAAGAAGGCATCGAGCGCCGGTCGATCCGCAAACGCGTAGTTGGGTAAGACGGTGAACCCCGCCTGGGCCTGGACGGGCCGGAGCGCCTCGGCCACGAAGAAGACGTCGAGCTCAGGGTCATAGCGGCGTGCAACGGCGAAGACCCCGTACGGTGCGGCAAAGTCTACGATTTCCGCGTCCTCGAAGATATAGATGCCGAGGCGAAACCCGGCCGTCCGTGGAGACATCATTCATCCCGTCCTTCTCAGATCTCAAATGTGCACGTCTGGTCGGCCTGGCCCAGCCCCAGCATCTCCACGAGCTTGCCGAACCCGTCGGCCAACGCCATGAAGGCGCCCAGCTCGATCAGCTCCTCGTCGCTGAAGTGCTGCTTCCAGCGCTCGAGATGCTGATCGGTGATCGCGCGGTAGTCCTCGGTGAAGAGGGTGGCCATGTCCAGGGCGGCCCGCTCCCGCCCTGAGAAGATCGGATCTTGAGGATCCCAGGTGGCCTCGACCTTGGCCCGATCGAGGCCCATCTGCTCCGCCACGGCGGAGCGAACCCCGCTTCAGTAGCCGCAGTTCCTGAGGCGCGCCATCCGGACGCGCATCAGCTCCTTGAGCGGGTGCTCGACGATCCCCCCGTAAAACGTATTCTGCCAACCCTCGTAGAAGGCGTGCAGAGCGGTGGGGTGTCTCGCCAGGATACGCAGCAGCGTGGGGTTGGGCGCCCCGCGGGCCGCGGCATCGGCAAACGCCCTGCGGACGCGGTCATCGACAGCCTGTTCATCAACCGGCGGAATCCTGACGGTCATCGTCGCCCCCCCGATCGAGAAGACATCAAGAGGCGGTTTCCCCCGCCGGGCATCAAATCCTCTTGAGAGGAAGGCGTGATGCGGAGAGGCCGCGAACTCATGGGCGTGTCGATGTCCCCCCCATCGCTCCCTGATTCGGGCCTCGACCCTGTCCGCATCGCCCACACCCCCGCCGTTGCGGCGGCATTGGAGCGGGCGCTGAGCGGAGGCGCTCTATCGCGAGAGGAGACCGCTCTCGTGATCGAGTGTCCGGACGAGGACGTCGCCGCCATCTGCGCCGCCGCCCGCATGCTGCGCGATCGGGGCAAGGGCCGGACGGTCACCTTCTCGCCCAAGGTGTTCATCCCGTTGACGAGGCTGTGCCGAGATGTTTGCGGCTACTGCACGTTTCGAACGGACCCGCGCTCCGATCCGCACCTGTATCTGACCCCGGAACAGGTGCTCGCCGTCGCGAAGGCGGGCGAGCGGCTGGGGTGCCGGGAGGCGCTGTTCACCTTGGGCGAACGGCCCGAGCAGCGGTTCCCGGAAGCCCGCGCGTGGCTCGCGCGGCGCGGCCACCGGAGCACCCTCTCCTACCTGCGCGAGATGGCCGCGCTGGTGCTCCGCGAGACCGCCCTCTGGCCTCATCTCAATCCCGGCACCATGACTCGCGCGGAGATGGGAGAACTGCGCGAGGTGAGCGCGTCGATGGGCTTGATGCTGGAGAACGTGAGCGAGCGGCTCTGCCGTCCCGGAGGCCCGCACGAGCACGCGCCGAGCAAGCATCCCCGCGCGCGCATTCGGACGCTCGAGGCGGCGGGGGCGCTGCGCGTGCCCTTCACCACGGGGCTCCTCATCGGCATCGGTGAGACGCGGGCCGAGCGCGTGGAGACGCTCCTCGCCATCCGCGACGCGCACGCCCGCTGGGGGCACGTCCAGGAGGTTATCATCCAGAACTTCCGCGCCAAACCCGCCACACCGATGGCGTCCGCGCCGGAGCCGGGGGCACTGGAGGTTCAGCGGACGGCGGCGGTGGCGCGGTTGGTGCTCGGGCCGGCAGCGAACATCCAGGTGCCGCCCAACCTGACCGCGCGCGGGTTCGAGGTCTATCTCGAGGCCGGCATCAACGACTGGGGCGGGATTTCGCCCCTCACGATCGATTACGTCAACCCGGAGGCTCCCTGGCCGCAGATCTCCATGCTTCGCGCCCAGACGGAGGCGGCCGGGCAGATCCTCCGGCCCCGCCTGCCCGTCTATCCCGAATACCTGCTCGACCGCACCGAGTTCATCGCCCCGGCCCTCCGGGACCGACTGCGCTCCGCGGCGGATCCCGAAGGATACGTCAAGGGAGGGTTCCCTCGCCATGAAGTCGCTTCGGCCTGATGTTCCGGCCTCGCTCGGCAGCCTCCTCGGAGGCATCGAACCAGCGGTTGCCCGCGTCCTCGACCGTACGCTGTCGGGCGCCGATGTCACGGCCGAGGAGGCCGAGACGCTGCTCGGGACCTCGGGGGCCGAGTTGACGGCGGTCGCCGCCGCCGCCGATCATCTTCGCCGCGAAACCGTGGGCGATATCGTCACGTATGTGGTCAACCGCAACATCAACTTCACGAACGTCTGCATCAAGGGGTGCGGGTTCTGCGCGTTCAGCCGCGATTTCCGGGAAGAGGAAGGGTATTTCCTTCCCGAGGAGGAGATCGTGCGGCGCGCGCGCGAGGCCTGGGATCTCGGCGCCACCGAAGTGTGCATCCAGGCGGGCCTGCCGCCCAAGATGGAGGGCGATCTCTACATCCGGCTCACCCGAGCGCTCAAGGCCGCGATCCCGGAGATCCATATCCACGGGTTTTCGCCGGAGGAGGTCCTCTACGGCTCGATCCGCTCCGGGCGATCGATCCGCGAATACCTCACCGACCTCAAGGCGGCCGGGGTCGGCAGTTTGCCGGGGACCGCGGCGGAGATCCTGGACGACGACCTGAGGGACCGCATCTCGCCTGGCCGCATCCGGACGGCCCAGTGGATCGAGGTCATCACGACGGCCCACGAACTGGGGATCCCGACCACCTCCACGATGATGTTCGGCCACGCCGAGACGCGGACGCATCAGGCCCGCCACCTGATCCTCCTGAGGGATCTCCAGCGCCGCTCGGGCGGATTCACGGAGTTCGTCCCGCTGAGCTTCGTCCACACAGAGGCGCCGATGTGGCGGAAGAATCTCATTCCGGGACTGCGGCCGGGACCGACGGGCATGGAGGTGCTCCGGGTGCACGCGGTCTCGCGCATCGTCCTGAACCGGGCGATCCCCAACCTTCAGGTCTCGTGGGTCAAAGAGGGTCCGCGGGTCGCCCAACTGCTGCTCGACGCCGGGGCCAACGATCTGGGGGGAACCTTGATCAATGAAAGCATCTCCACCTCAGCCGGGGCCGGCTTCGGGCAGCTGCTGCCGCCGGCCGAACTGCGGCGGATGATCCGCGACGCGGGGCGGATCCCGGCGGAACGGTCGACCACGTACAAGCTGCGCCGGGTATTCGACCAC
>VBAN01000297.1 GCA_005882445.1 Candidatus Segetimicrobium genomatis
GAGAAACTCCACGGTTCCCGCGTTCGTGTAGCCGACCGTCTCCGCCACCCGCGCCGCCGCACGGCTGAGCGCCCGGCGGAGCCTGGGGGAGACGCCGACGGCGGGCGATTCCTCGATGAGCTTCTGGTGGCGGCGCTGGACGGAGCAGTCGCGCTCGCCGAGCGTGGCGACCGTTCCGCGGCGGTCGGCGAGGATCTGGATCTCGATGTGCCGCGGCTCCTCCAGGTACTTTTCGATGTACACTTCGGCGTTGCCAAAGGCCGATTCCGCTTCGGCCTGGGCCTCGGAGAGCGCCCGCCGCAGATCTTCCCAGTTCTGCACGACGCGCATTCCCCGGCCGCCGCCGCCCCCGGCCGCCTTGATGATCAGCGGATAGCCGATCGTTCGGGCGACCTGAAGGGCCGCGGCTTCGTCGCGGACCGGTCCATCGCTGCCCGGCACGATGGGCACGCCGGACTTGCGCATCATCGCCCGGGCCTGAGATTTGTTGCCCATCTGCTCGATGGCCTCGGGCGCCGGCCCGATGAACGCGATGCGGCAGTCGCGGCAGATCTCCGCGAAGTGCGGGTTTTCGGAGAGGAAGCCGTATCCGGGATGGATCGCGTCGACGCCGAGCAGCTCCGCGGTGCTGATGATGCCGGGGATGTTGAGATAGCTGTCCCGCGCGGCCGCCGGGCCGATGCAGAAGGACTCGTCGGCCAGGCGCACGTGCAGCGATCCCCGGTCGGCCTCGGAGTACACGGCGGCGGTCCTCACCCCCAGTTCGCGGCAGGCCCGGATCACCCGGACCGCGATTTCGCCCCGGTTGGCGATGAGGATCTTGGAAAACATGCGTCTAGGTCGCGGGATCCACGAGGAACAGCGGCTGGCCGTACTCCACCGGGGCGCCGTTTTCGACCAGGATCCGCGCGATGCGCCCGGCGACATCGCTGGGGATCTCGTTGAACATCTTCATCGCTTCGAGGACGCAGACGGTCTGGCCGACGTGGACCTCGTCCCCTTCGTTGACGAACGGCTCGGCGTCGGGTTTCGGCGCCCGGTAGAACGTCCCGACCATCGGCGCGGCGATGGGAGCGAGACGGGCGTCGGCGGGCGCCTCCACCGCCGCGGGCGGCGGCGCCGGAAGGTCGACGGAGATCTTTCCGGCCGAATTGCCGTGAGCCTTCTTGATCCGCACTTTGACGTGGGGCGCGTCGACATCGAGTTCGGTGATGTCGGCTTCCGTCGCCAGCCGGATCAGCGCGCGGATCTCGTCGAGGTCGAGCCGGCTCTCGTGAGCCATGCGCTTCGTCCTCCCTCCCTCTGAGCGACCGCCCTCCACCTGCCTACGCGCCCTCCCCCGCCGTCCCAGAAGCGCCCTGCGCTCCCGCAGGCGCCGCGGTCTGCCCCAGGTCCTTGAGATAGCCAAGGCGGCGGTACTTTTCGTAGCGGGCTTTGAGGAGATCCTCCGCCGGCAGGGCGGTCAGCGCGGCGAGGTGCCGGCGCACCGCCGCGGCCACCGCGGCGACGGTCTGATCCGGGTGGCGGTGCGCCCCCCCGGAGGGCTCCGGGATGACCTCGTCCACGACGCCGAAACCGAGCAGATCGCGGGCTGTCAGGCGGAGGGCGCGGGCCGCCTCGCGCCCCCGCGAGCCATCCCGCCAGAGGATCGCGGCGCACCCCTCAGGGGAGATCACGGAGTAGATCGCCTTGTCCAGCATCAGCACGACGTCGCCCACTCCGATGGCGAGGGCCCCGCCGCTGCCGCCCTCGCCGGTGATCACGGCGACGATCGGGGCGCGGAGCCGGGACATGCCGAGCAGCCCGCCGGCAATCGCCTCGCTCTGCCCCCGCTCCTCGGCCTCTTTCCCGGGGGAGGCGCCCTGGGTGTCGATCAAGGTCACGACCGGGGCCCGCAGTTTCTCGGCGAGCCGCATGATGCGCAGCGCCTTGCGGTATCCCTCCGGGTTCGGGCTCCCGAAGTTCCGGGCGATGTTTTCCCGGGTGTCTCGTCCTTTGGCATGTCCGACCACCGCCGCTGTGTGGCCGTCCACCAGCCCCAGCCCGCCGATGATTGCGGGATCGTCGCGGAAGGCGCGATCGCCGTGCAGTTCGACGAACTCAGTGGTCAGGCCCCCGATGTAGTCGCTGACCTTGGGCCGCCCGGGATGCCGGGCCAGCTGGACGGTCTGCCACGGCGTGGGATCCTGCGCAATCGCCTCGCGCAGCCCCTCCGCCCGCGCCGTGAGCGCCGCGATCTGCTGCGTCAGGTCCACGCTCTTGTCCGCGGCGGTGATTCGCTTGAGTTCGTCGATCTTCCGCTCGATCCTTTCGAGGTCCCGCTCCAGCCGCTCGCCTGCCGCGTCCGAGGGTTCCGAAGCGCCGGACCGGTCTGCCGGGCCGGCGAGGTTAGACGGGATGGCCATCCGCGAGGGTGGGGAGCGGTCCCGTGGCCGCGCCGGCCGTGAGGGGAGCGCCGCACAGCCGCAGGAAACGCCCGATCGTCGCCCGGAGTTCCCCGCGCGGCACAATCGCGTCGATGAGTCCGTGCTCGAGCACGAACTCGGCGGTCTGGAACCCGTCCGGCAGTTTTTGCCGGATGGTTTGCTCGA
>VBAN01000295.1 GCA_005882445.1 Candidatus Segetimicrobium genomatis
GTACCGGGTGTCGGCGGGGTTGTCGGTGCTCGGCGCGTCGGTCCCGACGTTGACGAGCCCCTGGTCGAGGAGCCAGCGCGAGGCCTCTTCATCGAACCCGGGGTACTCCGAATCGAACCGGACCGGATCATCCCAGTGCTTCGAGGCTCCCGTGTAACAGAGCAATGTCATGCCAGGCCTGAGCGTCACCCCGGCGCCGGAGAGCGCCCGCTGAACGTGCGGCAGCGTGATGTGCGTACGCGGCGGAACCGAGGACAGGTCGATCCACGCCCCAGGGGTGATGAGCGACTCCAGCCCGATGCGCTCCACGGTGAGGTCGGGGCGGTTTCTGTTGAAGTGGTAGACGGCGTCGATGTGCGTGGAGACATGATCGCAGAGGGCCATCCCCTTGACGGCGTATCCGCCGAACCGCGACTCCGGATGGATCCGGTAGTGCTTCACTTCGTCGTGGGTGAGGTGCCACCAGAACGCCACCTTCGCGTGGCCCGGATAGATCGGAATGTCCGGGCCGATCTCGCGCGACAGGTCGAGGATGTGCGTCCTGCGGCCCAGGAGCTCGACGACAACGTGTGGATCGTACTCCCGCGCGCCGGTCATTGAGATCCCCCTCCCAGGAACCGTGCTGAGGTCGCCCCCACCGAGATCGCGTCACCGTAAGCATTTGGCGAAGACCAGGGCGACACCTGGGCGGATCGGGGTGACCGGAGTGGCGGCGCCGCACCACCGCAGGAGATCCCGATGCGGCCACCCAAGGATACACCGGCTGCGCGACGGCCCGTTGCCAGAAGGAGGGGACGGTGGAGACCTCACGAGGGCGGATTGAGGAGGGGACGGGGCCGCTGGTCGGCACGCTCCCGTTCAGCGAAACGGAGTTCCGGCGGCGCCTCGACAATACGCGCCGGGCGATGGCGGCGCGCGATCTGGCGGCGTTCATCAGCTTCACGCCGGAGAACATCTATTACCTGACAGGCCACGACACTCCCGGATATTAGTCGCGGCTGACCGTGGGCTACGAAGATCGGCAGGATCCGGTCGAGGCGACGCTGGGGCTGCTGCACGAGCTGGGGGTGTCCGGCAGGATGGTGGGCGCCGAAGCGGACGCCTGGTTTGTCAGTCCGAAGCGGTATCTCCAGCTTCAGCAGAACGTTGAACAAGCGGGAGGGCGGTTCGTGGATGCCTCCCGGCTGATCGAGGAGCAGCGGGTGATCAAGTCCGATGAAGAACTGGCGCATATCCGGACGGGAGCCCGGGCGGCCGAAGGCGCGATGCGGGCGGCGATCGGGGCTTCCCGGGCGGGGACGACGGAGAACGAGGTCGCCGGGGCCATGTCGGCCGAGCTGATTCGGGGGGGCGGCGAATACGCCGGCCTGCCGCCGTTCATCACCAGCGGCCCGCGGACGAGCCTGTGCCACAGCACGTGGGCGGGGCGGACGTATGTGGCGGGGGATGTCCTCAACTACGAGCTTCCCGGCGTGGTCAAACGCTATTGCGCGGGACTGTACCGCTGCCGCACCGTCGGCCGGCCGAGCGACGAAGTGGCGCGGCGGGGGGCGATTGTGCGGGAGGCGCTGGAACGGGTGCTCGAAGCGATCCGGCCGGGGGCGACCTCGGGTGAGGTGCACAATGCGAGCAAAGCGGTGTTCCAGAAGCACGGATTGGGGCACCTCCTGGGGCACCGCACGGGCTACTCGGTGGGAATCAACTATGCGCCGGATTGGGGCGAGGGGCAGATCATGTCAATCTGGGACGGAGACGAACGGCCCCTCCGAACCGGCATGACCTTCCACCTCGTCCCCGGATTCTACGACCTCGGCCGCTACGGGATCATCATCAGCGAAACCGTCCTGGTCGGCCGAGCCGGCTGCGAAGTGATCACGAACTTTCCGCGCGAGCTGTTCGTCGTGTGAGCCTCAAGAGCGGAATGGAAGGGAGCCGGGCACCAAGAATGGAATCCCGGTGAAGCAAGGATGAGGCGGCTCCCCGATGGCGCAAGCGGAGCCGGCTCCAAGAGAACGGGGGAGGAGGGGCAGCGTCTATGAAGGTGCTGAGGGCGGTAGTGCTCGTCATGATCGCCGGCGCGGTTGCGTTGACCGTGCCCAATGGTTCGGTGAACGCCGAGCAGAAGGTCCTCAAGATCGGCGTGCTCGGCGTGATGAGCGGCCCGGCCGCTTCGTGGGGTCTCGTGAACCGGTACTGCGCGGAGACATCGGCGCAGCTGATCAACGAGCAGGGCGGCTGGCCCATCGGCGGGGAGAAGTACCGCATCGAGGTCGCCAGCATCGACGACCGGAATGATCCCAAGGTCTCCGTCGCGGGCGCCGAGCGTCTCGCGTATCACGACAAGATCAAATACATCATCGGGCCGAACGTCGACACGACGGCGGCCGCCATCGTGCCGGTGATGGAGAAGGCCAAGGCCATCAACATCCCGTACGCCTTCTCCAAGTCGCTCTACACGCCGCCGCGCAGCAACTCGATCCTCGGCATGATCGCCTCCTACCAGGCGGGTCCGGTGATCTACAAGTACCTGAAGACGCAGAAAGGCGTCCGGAGCGTCAGCTTCATCGCCCGGAACGAGTCCGACCCGCTCAACCAGCGCACCGAGGGTGTGGCGGCGGCAAAGGCGCTTGGCCTCACGGTCGCCTCCTCCGAGGATACCTATGAGCCGGGCACATCGGACTTCACCCCCGTCATGTCGCGCGTCGTCCGGCAAAACGCCGATCTCATCGTGCTCTCGGGCGTGGCCCCGGCCGATGAGACGGCGCAGGACGCGAAGATCCTGAACGAGGTGGCCAGCAAGGCGGCGAACGGGTTCATCTCGGTCGGCGGCGCGAGCACCCCCGAGATCCGAAGCGAGTATATGGACAGGTTCGTCCAGCGGTACACCAAGGTGGCCGGCGAGTGGAACGACGAGGCCGGCACGAAAGTCTACGCGCTGGAGATGATCCTGCGGACGCTGTCGCTCGCGGGCCCGAAGGCGATCGCCGACGTCGACGCCTTCAAGAAGGCGATCCCGCTGTTCCAGGTCCAGAACCCCTTCCTCAAGGAAGCGAAGATGCTGAAGTTTGTGGGCGCCGCCTACTTCAGCCAGCCGCGCCAGATCGGCGTACCGATGGTCGTGAACGTGTTTGAGGACGGCAAGTTTAGAACCCTCTTCATCGGCAGCGTCGAGTAGCCGCGCCGCCCTCCCGTCCCGCGGGGTGAGCGGGGCCCGGAAGGGTCCCGCTCACCCGGGTGGGCATCGATCGAACAGGTCGTCGTCAACGGGTTGATCCTCGGGGCCAATTACGCCCTGATCGCGCTCGGGATCACGCTGATCTTCGCGATCATGGGCGTGTTAAATTTCGCCCACGGGGAAATGTATGTGCTGGGCGGCTTCGTCACCTATTATCTCTATGGGCGTTTCGGCCTGAACTACTTTCTGGCGCTCCTGGCGTCGTCGGCGACGGTGGCCGCCGTCGGTCTGGCCTTCGAGCGGCTGTGCTTCCGCCGGGTCCTCCGGATCACGACGCGCGAGGAGAGCACGATGCTCCTGGCGGCGGGGACGGCGCTCCTGCTGGACAGCCTGTCCCTGGTCGTGTTCGGCGAGAAGCAGCGAGGCGTTCCCCCCGTCGCCCCCGGTGTGTACCACGTGTTCAATGCGTTCGTGCCCGCCGGCCGGGTGCTGATCTTTGTCCTGGCCCTCGGGCTGATCGGCGCGTTCCTCCTGTTCATGCAATACACACGGCCGGGCCGCGGGCTGCGGGCGATCGCGCAGGACAAAGAGGCGGCCGCCTTGATGGGCGTCAACCTCGACCGCTACAGGGCGCTCGGCTTCGCCGTCGGCGCGGCCCTCGCCGGGGTCGCGGGCGGGCTGCTCGTCACCGAGTTTGCGGTGAACGCGGGCGCCGGCACCCCCATCTCGATCAAGGCCTTCATCATGATCATGATCGGTGGCGCGGGCGTGGTCTCCGGCGCGATTCTCGGGGCGGTGGTGCTGGGCTTTGCCGAAGCGGTCGGCTACTTCTTCATTCCGGGCTCGGTGACGTACCTCTTGATCCTGATCGGCGTGATCGTGTTCCTCGTCTTCCGTCCGCAGGGGATCATGGGACGCCCGTGGGGTTGAGCGGCGCGGCGTCGTCATGACGCGCAAGATCCTCGCCGCGTCGGGGGCGCTGGGCGCCTACCTGGTGGTGATCCCGCTCCTGCTTCGGGACTCGCCGTACCTGCTCGGCGTCGTGACGACGGCCTCCATGTTGAGCTTCATCAGCCTGGGAGTGTGGCTGACGTTCGCGATCGG
>VBAN01000298.1 GCA_005882445.1 Candidatus Segetimicrobium genomatis
CACATCGGCCTGCGCGGCGTTGACCTGCTGAGACGCCTGAACGAGATGGTTGTACGTGCCGCTGAATGATCCGAAGATCAGCAACCCGACCACGAGCACGACGACGACCGCGACAACGGGCCCACGCACCCTCGACTGCCCTCCTGCCGGCTCCACGGGCGCCGGCCGACGCTACTGCGATTCCCTAGCGCCGGACTCCGCGCCCCGCCGGCTCCTCAGGAGGAGCGCTCCGGGCGGCCAATTTATTCCTCAGCACCTCCACCGCCTTGTCGAGCTGGCTGTCGTGTCCGGCGTTGAGGGCCGGCGTTTCGAGGGGCTCCGGCTCGTCGGGGACGATTCCGTGGCCTTCCAGGCGGACCCCTTTGCCGCTGAGGAGCCGCGCCACGGTCACGGCCATCCCGGCGTCCTCGGGCAGGTCCACCGTGATCCCGATCTCGACGGCGCCCGCCGTCTTCATCCCGATGATCACGCCCCGCCCCTGCTCCTGGAGCGCCGATGCCAGGAGTTCGGAGGCCGAAGCGCTGCCTTCGTCGACGAGCGTCGCAATCGGCACGGACGGAGGGAGGATCGGCGGCTCGAGCGTCTCCAGCATCTGCGTCCTGCCGTTGCGCCTGGTCATCTGCAAGATCGGAGAACTCTGCGGGAGGACCGCGGCCGAGATGTCCCGGAGCTCGTCCACCAGCCCACCGGGATTTCCCCGGAGATCGATCACCAGCCCCCGCAGCCCCGAGCGGCGGAGGGTGAAGATCGCGTCTCGGAGCGCGTTCGAGACGCCGGGGACGAACTCGTAGATCTTCACGTAGCCGATCCCCCCATCGAGCATGTGGCTCACAAGACCGGGAACCCGGATCGCGCCCCGCGTGACGGCGAACTCGAGCGGCGTCGCAACGTTGGGACGCTCGACCGAGAGCGTGATCGTGGTCCCGGC
This sequence comes from Candidatus Segetimicrobium genomatis, assembly GCA_005882445.1. Lineage (GTDB taxonomy): Bacteria > Sysuimicrobiota > Sysuimicrobiia > Sysuimicrobiales > Segetimicrobiaceae > Segetimicrobium. Next base: position 929 of record VBAN01000298.1, read on the forward strand.
GGGGCCGCGCACCAGTTCGGTCACGTCGTCGCTCGTCTGGCCGGCCGTCGCCACCCCATTGATCTTCGCGATCCGGTCGAACTCGTGCAGACCGGCAACGGCGGCGGGTGAGTCGGGAAAGACTTCGCGGACATAGAACTGTCCGTCCCGCGCCAGCAGCACGATCCCGATCCCGGTAAACGACGCCTGGCCGTTTTCCTTGCGCTTCTCTTCCTGGTAGGCGGCCGGAGGGATGAACCCCGTGTGGGAGTCATGAAGGCTGTCCAGCATCCCGGCCGACGCCGCATAGGCCAGGTCGGTCACGCTGTACTGCCCCTTGACCCTGCTGAAGATCTCGTCGAAGCGCTGGGTGAACAGCCCGGAGACGAGAGTGTCGGAGACCCCCTGCGGGATCCGACCGCTGAACGGCGACACGCCGGTTTTCTGCTCCAGGCTGGTCAGCGCCGCGTTCAGCATCATGATGGACGACAGCGGGTCCACGTAGTTCTCGCGCAGGGTCTGCAGCGTCTCGAGCACGAACCCCGCATCCGCCGCCTCGGCCCGCGGGATCGCGGGGGCCGCCAGCGTCACCGCCAGCAGGGCCACCAGGATCGCCGAGAGCATTCGACACCGCTTCATGGAGTTGCCTGAGCCTCCAGATCGAGCACAAGATGGAGCGCGCCCCATCTGAGCGCGCCCGGCCCCTCACTACACTAGCATCCACTGGACGCGGAGCCTTTCCCCTCTTTCCCGTAATGACCCACAGGAGTTTCCCTCAGTCTCTTCGTTTGGGAGCGCCTGTTCGCCTCCCTCCGGTCGCCCCCGCCCTGAGCCTCAGTCCGCCCCGCAAAAGTCGATGATCACCTGGGCCAGGACCTGCGCGCAGGCGGCCACGGACGGGAGGTCGACGTACTCGACGGCGGCATGCCAGCCGGCGCCCGAGGGACCGAAGATGACCGCCGGGATGCCGGCCTCGGCCAGGAGCGCCGCGTCGAACCAGGCCGCCTGCCCCACATACTCGGGCGGCCGCGTGACGTGGCGCTCGACGGCGGCGTGCAGCGCCCGGACGATCGGGGTCCCGCGGTCGACCTCCAGCCCGGGCCGCGCGATGACGATTTCCGTGGTCGCCTGGAAGAGCGGGTCGTCGCGGCGGAGCCGGTCAAGGAGGGCTTCGAACTCCGCGCGAACGCTCTCTCGGGTCTCCCCCGGCAGCGTCCGCCGCTCCACCCCGAGCTCGCACGACGGGGGATAGGTGCTGGGGCCCTCCCCTCCGGAGATCAGGGACGCGTGCAGCGAGGGCCGGCCGAGGAGCGGGTGCGAACGCCCGGCCAGGACTTCCCGATCGAACCGCTCGAGCGCCGAGAGGATCCGGCCCATGTGCGCGATCGCGTCGATCCCGGCGGCGTGATCGCTGCCGTGGGCCGCCCGCCCTGCGGTCCGCATCATCACCCAGGCGAACCCTTTGTGCGCGATGCAGATGCGCAGCTGTGTCGGCTCCGTCACGATCGCGGCATCCGCCCGCCGGGTCCGGGCGATCGCCGCCGTGCCGAGGCTCGCGTGCTCCTCGTCGGCGGCAAACGTGAGGATCACGTCCCCGCGGGGACGGATGCCCGCGCGCCTGAGCGCCGCCACGGCTTCCACCATCGCCGCCAGGCCGCATTTCATGTCGAAGACCCCGCGGCCGTAGAGGCGGTCCCCCTGGAGCAGGGGGCTGAAGGGCGCCTCCATCGCTCCGGCGCCCACGGTGTCCGTGTGTCCGTTGAGGAGGAGGCTGCGCCCGCGCGGGGGATCGGCGCCCGGGAGCACGGCGATCACGTTCGGGCGCCCCGGCGCGACCTCTTCCAGCGCCACCTCGAGGCCCAGCCGCTCGCACGCGCCGGCGAGGCAGCGGGCGATCTCTCCCTCGCCCGCGCCGCCGGATCCGAGCGACGGATTGACGGAGGGAATGGCGACGAGCGTCTTGAGGAGATCCAGCACCGCCGCGGCGTTGACGGACACCGGCCCGGACGCGGCCATCGGGCTACCGCTGGCAGGAGGGACAGAAAAACGTGGGCCGGCCGCCGAGGCGGCCGCCCCGGATCCTGGCGCCGCAGACCCGGCACGCCTGCCCGGCCCGGCCGTAGACCATCAGCCGGTACCGTCCCCGCTGCCCGAAGACATCCTGGAATTCCGGCTCCCCGCCCGCCTCCACCGCGTTGCGGAGCACCTGGCGGGTCTTCCTATAGAGAGCGCGCATCTCCGAGACCGAGAGCCCGGCGAGCGCGCGGTCCGGCCGGAGGCCGGCGTCGAACAGGATCTCGTGCGCCCAGAGGTTCCCGATCCCCGCGATGCGGTCCTGATCGCTCAGCGCGGCCTTGATGCGCCCCTTCTGTCCCAGCGCCCGCCGGAACACCTCGAAGGTCGTGGTCGGCGCGAGCGGCTCGATCGCCTCCGGCTGGTCGACATCCTTGGCCCCCGCGCGGTGCAGGGCGAACCGGCTGAGCTGCAGGTCCCGGAACTCGAGCGTGGAGCCGTCATCCAGATAGAGCACGACGCTGGCCCCCGGTGACGCCGCCGCGTTCGCGCCCGGCGATCCCGCCGCGCGCACGCCCCCTCCGGCCGCCGCGGGGCGGTGACGGATGACTCCCCAGAGCATGTAGTGAAAGACGAGGACCCGGTGGTCGAGCATGAACCACAGCGCCTTCCCGCGCCTGAGCACGTCGGTGATCGCCGCCCCGCGAAGCGCCCGGGCGAATCCATCCGCCGTGTGCGAGCGCACGGCCGCCGGGCGGAGCACCGCGACCCGCGCGATCGTCCTCCCCACCACCGCGCGGTGGAGGCTGCGGCGCGCGGTCTCCACTTCGGGCAGCTCAGGCACCGCGCACGGCCTCCTCCGCGTGCGCGAGAGCCCGGGAGACCGTGTCTCCCGGTGGAACGGACCCCTGGGCAAACTCCGCGGTGCCGCCCCCGCGCCCGCCGACGGATCGGGAGGCCTGATCGATCAGCGCGGCCATCGCCGGTCCCGCGCCGGGCGAGCGGGCGAAGTAGAGCCGTCCCGTCTCCTCGTCTCCGGCGAGCACCACGCACGTCTCCCGCGACGTCAGTTCCCGCAGCAGGGACCGCACCTCGTCGGGGTCCCGCCGGGACACCTGCAGACGGAGCACCTTGGGACCCGCTCCCGCGGGCGCCGCCGCCAGCCGCTCCGCGGCCTCGGAGGCGATGAGCCGGCCGCGGGCCTCCGCCAATGCCCGCTCCCGCTCGCGGGCCTCCCGGACCACGCGTTCCAGGGCGGCCCCGAGCTCTCGATCGCCGACGGTGAGGCGGGCGCTCCACTCGCTGACCAGCGCGTGCTTCCAGCGGTAGTCCGCGATCGCCCGCCAGCCGCTCAGGAACTCGACGCGGATCTGCCCTTTCGTCCGCTCCCAGCGCCGCAGGAGCACCGGGCCGATCTCCCCGGTCCGGTTGACGTGCGTGCCGCCGCACGCCGACCGGTCCCAGCCCTCCACCTCCACCACGCGGATCGTGCCCGCCCGGCGCGGGGGGCGGCGAAGCCCGAGCGAGGCGGCCTCTTCGTCGGACACCAACCGGATCGTCACCGGACGGTTGTCGAACGCGATCTGGTTTGCCCGCTCCTCGACCCGGCGCCCATCGTCGGGCGTGAGTGCCTGGACCGCGAGATCCAGCGTGGAGGATCCCCCCAGGTGCACCGAGACCGTCTCCGCCTCGAGGAGGTGGGCGAAGGCGGCCGAGAGCACGTGCTGCGCGGTGTGCTGCTGCATGTGGTCGAACCGGCGCTCCCAGTCCACGACCCCCTGCACCTCGCTTGCGGGCGCGATCCGTGGATCGGCGGCCGGCGCCTCCACAACGTGGATGACCTCCTCGCCGCCGTCGATGACGTTGCGCACGGGCAACCCGGCCAGGGTTCCCGTGTCGTGCGGCTGTCCTCCGGAGGTCGGGTAGAAGGCCGTGCGGTCGAGGACGACGCCCGGGAGCGCTCCCCACTCGCCCGACGGCCGAACCGAGGTCACCCGGGCGTCGAAGACCCGCCGGTACGCGTCCGTATAATAGAGGCGTTCAGTCATGGCAGTGCGGGCGGAGCGGGAGGGCCCGCGCGCCGACCACTGCGTCCTATGCTACAATAAATCCGTGTACGGGATCATTGTGATCATCGATCGGATCGTCACGCTGCTGACGTACCTGATCATCATCCGGGCGCTGCTGTCGTGGATCCCGTCGGTGGATTACCGGCACCCCCTGATGAGCCTGCTCATCCGCGTGACCGATCCGATTCTGCTGCCGGTCCGCCGTGTGCTGCCGCCCGCCGGCGGCTTCGACCTCTCTCCCCTGGTGGCGATCCTGCTCTTGAATCTGGCCAACCAGCTCCTCCACCAACTGCTCGTCTCGTTGCTGGCCTCCGGCTAGTTCGAGTTCCGCTCGGCCACGGCCTGCGCGGCCACCCGCCGGCGATGCACCCGGCGCCGCCGCCGGGGCCGGTGGTTGAGGATGTTGTCCGGAATGGTCTCCTCCCAGGTGATCATGCTGTGGAAGAACACCTTGTCCTCTTCGTCCAGTCCCCGCGTGACCTCGGTGATGTGCATGTTCGAGGCGCCGAACGCCTTGAGCGCGTGCTGCACCGCCGCCTCCGGCTTCGCCTGATCGCCGCACGTATAGATGTCGAGCGCGACGTAGCCGACCTCCGGCCACGTGTGGACCGAGAGATGGGACTCCGAGATCACCACCACCCCGCTGACCCCGTTCGGGCTGAACCGGTGAAACGAGATCGCCCAGACCTGGACGTCCGCGACCTCCGCGGCCCGGACCATGATCTGCTCGACCTCCTCCACCCGGCTGATCACCTCCGGGTTGCACCCCGACCCTTCCACGATGTAGTGGTGCCCGACCGGTTCCACCGTTCACCCCCTCGCGCCCATCGACCCGGGCGGCGTTCAGTGTCCCAGCGAGTTCAAGATCCTGCGGACCAGCGCGATCATGGGGGGGCTGATCCCGGCGACCAGGAACCCGCTGACCAGCACCCCGAGCGCAAGCGCGATCATCGCCTGTCGCCGGGGGAGACCGAACAGCCAGCTCAGTACCGCCCCGGAATAGATCCCGGGGCCTGGAAAGGGCAGGCTGACATAGATCCCGACCCCGAGCACACCCCACCGCTCCACGTACGGCCGGCCCCGCGTCCGGATCTCCTCAACGAAGTGCCGGACCAGCGGGTTCTGCGACAGGAACCGGTTATAGAAGAGATCCATGATCACGAACATCGGCACGATCACAATCCACGACGCCACCACCGCGGCCGCGACGGCGACCAGCGGGTGCAGTCCCTTCGTGATCCCGTAGGGGATGGCGAAGCGCAGCTCCACAAACGGCGCGATGGTGAAGAGCATCACGTGGATGACGTGCCGGAGCCACCGGTCGTCGAACGTCATGGGCTGGCCCATTCTCGGAGGCTCGCCGCCCTGGCCTTCCGCTGGGACCGCCGGGCTTCCGCTTCCTGCCACACACGGCGCTCCTCCGGAGTCTCAGGTGAAAAGGCGGGCACGGGGGCCGGCCGCCCTCGTTCATCCAAGTGCACCATGGTGAGGAACGCGGTGCAGACGTGGCGGCGCCGGCCCGTCCTCGGCTCTTCCCCGTCCACCTGGATCCCGACCTCCATCGAGGACCGGCCGACGTGCGTCACGACGCCCCTGACATCGGCGATCTGCCCCACTCGGAGCGGATGGGAGAAGTAGACGGAGTCGATCGAGGCCGTGACCGTCGGCAGCCGGCAGTACCGGATGACGGAGATCGCCGCCACCTCATCCAGAACGGCCAGCAGCCTGCCGGCAAACATCAGGGTCCCGCTGATGGCGTCCTCCGGCATGACCAGACGCGCCAGCCGCACGCTCCGGGCGGTGTCGTCCGCGAGGGCCGGCACCTCGCCGGCGGCGCCGGCGCGGACCCTGGCGATCCGCGCGGCCCGGCGCGCGGCGGCCGCGA
>VBAN01000296.1 GCA_005882445.1 Candidatus Segetimicrobium genomatis
AGGTGTTCGACGGGACGATCGATTGCATCGCCTCCGATCACTCCCCCTGCCCCCCGGAGGAGAAGGCGCGCGGCGGCGGAGATATCTGGGCGGCGTGGGGTGGGATCACCGGCGTGCAGACGCTGCTGCCGCTCATTCTCTGGGAGGGCGTGCGCCGGCGCGGCCTTCCGCTCGAGCGGCTGGTGGCGCTCACGTCCACGAACGCGGCCCGGATCTTCGGGCTCTACCCGCGGAAGGGCGGCCTGATGCCGGGGTCCGATGCCGACGTGGTGATCGTCGATCCCAACCGGGAGTGGACGATCTCCGCCGACCGGCTGCTGTACCGTCATCGCCAGACCCCGTACCTCGGGTGGCGGATCACGGGGTGGGTGGACCGGGTGCTGGTGCGGGGCCGCACGGTGTTCGCGGACGGGGAGGTCGTGGCGTCTCCGGGGTACGGCCGGCTGATCCGCGGGCCCGGTCATGCGGAACCGATCACGCCCTCCACCGGGGCGCCATCCGGTGGCCGGCGCAGGGAGGCATCGTGAGCGTCCTTATAAAGGAAGGAAGAGAGGAAGGGAGCCCGGACGCGCTGGCGGGGTTTCATCCGCTCGTGCGGCGGTGGTTCGTCGAGCGGTTCGGGACCCCGACCACGCCGCAGCCGGCCGGATGGCGGGAGATCGCCACCGGGCGCGATGTCGTGATCGCGGCGCCGACCGGATCCGGGAAAACGCTTGCCGCCTTCCTGTGGTCGCTGAACCGCCTCGTGCTGCAGGCGGAGGCGGGGCAGCTGGCGGACCGCACCGATGTGGTGTACGTGTCTCCGCTCAAGGCGCTCGGCAACGACATCGAGAAGAACCTGCATGAACCGCTGGAAGGCATTCGGAGTCTTGCCGCTTCCTCCGGCACCCCGCTGCCGGAGATCCGTGCGATGGTGCGGTCGGGCGACACGCCGGCCCGCGATCGTGCCCGGATGGTGCGCCGTCCGCCGCACATTCTGATCACCACCCCCGAGTCGCTCTACATCCTGCTCACCGCCGAGAGCAGCCGCCGCCTGCTCGCCACCGCCACGACCGTGATCGTGGATGAGATCCACGCGGTCGCCGGGGACAAGCGCGGCGCGCACCTGGCGCTCTCCCTCGAACGGCTGGACGCCCTCTGCGGTCGGCGCCTGCAGCGCATCGGCCTCAGCGCCACCCAGAAACCGATCGAGGAGATCGCGCGCCTGCTGGTCGGGACGCGTCCGCAGTCCGGCGGCGCACCGCCGTGCGCCATCGTAGACGTCGGACACCGGCGGGCGCTGGACCTGCGCATCGAAGTGGTGGACCAGGAGCTCGGGCCGATCACGACCCATGGGCTGTGGGAAGAGGTCTACGACCGGGTCGTCGCCCATGTCCGCGAGCACCGCACGACGCTCGTGTTCGTGAACACCCGGCGCCAGGTGGAGCGCGTTGCCCACGCGCTCACCGCCCGGCTCGGCGAGGGCCGCGTGGCCGCGCACCACGGCAGCCTCAGCCGGCCGGTCCGCCTCGCCGCCGAGCAGCGGCTCAAGTCCGGCGAGGTGCCGGTGGTGGTGGCGACCGCTTCGCTGGAACTCGGGATCGATATCGGCCACGTGGACCTGGTCTGCCACATCGGCGCGCCCCGCGCGCTCGCGACCCTGCTCCAGCGGGTCGGACGCTCCGGACACTGGCGGGGAGCGACGCCCAAGGGCATCCTCTTCCCGCTGACGCGGGACGACCTGCTGCAGTGCGCCGCGGCGGTGCGGGCCGTCCGGGCCGGAGACCTCGACCGGACCCGGCAGCCGGTCAAGCCGCTGGACGTGATGGCGCAGCAGATGGTCGCCGCGGTGGCGGCCGCCGAGATGGGAGAAGAGGACCTGTGGTACCTGGTGCGGCGCGCCTGGCCCTACCGGGAACTGCGGCGCGATGAGTTCGATGGGGTGCTGGAGATCCTGTGCGAGGGCATCGCGGACCGGCGGGGGCGCCGCGGGGCCTTCCTGCACCGGGACCGCGTGCACCGGCGGCTGCGGGCCCGGCGGGGGGCGCGCCTCGCCGCGATCACGTCGGGGGGCGCCATTCCCGACACGGGCGACTACGATGTCATCGAGGAAGCCACCGGGACCTTCGTCGGCCGGCTCAACGAGGACTTTGCCATCGAGAGCCAGCGGGACGACATCTTTCTGCTCGGCAACATGTCATGGCGGATCCGGCATATCGGCTCGGGCCGGGTCCTCGTCGAGTACGCGCACGGGCTCCCGCCCAGCTCGCCCTTCTGGCTGGGCGAGGCCCCGGCCCGCACCCCTGAGCTCTCGCAGGCCGTCTCGGATCTGCGTGCGGCGGTCGCGGAGCGGCTCGCCTCCCCCGGGGCGGATGGGGAGTCCGCCGTCCGGTGGCTCGCGGAGGAGACCGGCCTGGACGAGGGTGGGGCCCGGCAGGCCGCCGCCTACCTCGCGGCTGCGCAGGCGGCGCTCGGGGTGGTGCCGACCCAGCGGACGGTGATCGCGGAGCGGTTTTTCGATGAGAGCGGCGGGATGCAGCTCGTGCTCCATGCGCCCTTTGGGGGGCGGATCACGCGGGCCTGGGGCCTGGCGCTCCGCAAGCGGTTCTGTCTCACCTTCGATTTCGAGCTCCAGGCGGCCGCGACCGACGACGGGCTCGTCCTGTCCCTCGGGGAGCAGCATTCGTTCCCGCTCGAGAACGTGTTCGGCATGGTGCGCCAGCAGACGCTCGAGGCCGATCTCGTGCAGGCGCTGCTGGCCGTCCCGATGTTCGGCAACCGTTGGCGGTGGAACGTCACGCGCGCGCTCGCGGTGCTGCGGCAGCAGGGGGGGCGCCGGGTGCCGATCGCGCTCATCCGGATGCGGGCCGAAGACCTGCTGGCCGCGGTGTTTCCGGAGCAGGTGGCCTGCGGGGACAACCACGCGGGCCCGATCACGGTGCCGGACCATCCGCTGGTGACCGAGACCATTCAGAACTGCCTGCGGGAGGCCATGGACGTGGACGGCCTGCGGGATGTGCTGGATGCGATCGACCGCGGCGAGATCCGGACGATCGCGGTGGAGACGTCGGCGCCCTCGCCGATGTCGCACGAGATCCTCAACGCCAATCCCTACGCGTTCCTGGACGACGCGCCGCTGGAAGAGCGGCGGGCGCGCGCGGTCTCGCTGCGGCGCACCGACCCCGAACTGGCGCGGACGCTCGGCGCGCTCGATGCGGAGGCGCTGGCCGAGGTGCGGGCGCAGGCCTGGCCCGATCTCCGCACCCCCGACGAGCTCCACGACCTGCTGCTCACGTTGGGCGTGCTGCCGGTGGGCGATGCCGGTCAGTGGTCGGAGATGGCCGCGTCCCTCGTGGCGGATCGGCGGGCGACGGTGGCCGCGTGGTCCCCGGAAGGCCGCGAGGTCTCCGCCTATATCGCCGCCGAGCGCCTTCCCTGGCTGCGGGCGCTGCGCCCGGACGCGGGCATCACGCCCGCGCTTGCCGTGCCCGGCGGCGTCGAGGAGGGTATCGGCGAGGAGGCCGCCGCGAGGCGCGTGGTGCAGGGTTGGATGGAGTGTCTCGGGCCGGTCACCGCCTTCGGCCTGTCCGCGCGCCTCGGGTTGCCCCTCGAGGTCATCGACGGCGCGCTCGCAGCTCTGGAGCATACCGGCGCGGTCCTGACCGGCTGACGCTGGGCAGGCTGCGCCGGGAGATCGAGCCGGTGCCCCCAGCCGGCTTCATGCGGTTTCTTTTTAGGTGGCAGCACCTTCAGACCGGAACCCAGCTTCACGGCCGGGCCGGGCTCGCCGAGGTGATTTCGCAGCTCCAGGGACTGGAGCTTCCAGCGCCGGCCTGGGAGGAACAGGTGCTGCCCGGGCGGGTGCGATCGTATCACCCGGACGATCTCGAGCACCTGTGCCTGTCGGGACAGGTCGCCTGGGGCCGGCTGCACGCGGGTCGAGAAGAGCCGGACGCCCTTCGCCCGGAGCCCCGCCGGCGCCGCCAGACGCTCACGCGTCAGGCCCCGCTTGCCTTCGTGCTGCGCGAGGATCTGCCCGCCTTCGTCGAGCCGCGGGGGCAGGACGTCGCTCGGGACCTCGGGCGGGTGGCCGCGGATGTGTACTCGATGCTGGAGCGGCGGGGCGCCTCCTTCTTGACCGAGATCACGAGAGCCCTCCGGCTGCTGCCGGTCCAGGCGGAGGCCGCGTTGTGGGAACTGGTGGCGCGGGGCCTGGTGACCGGAGACGGTGTGGCGGGGCTGCGGTTTCTGCTCCGGCGGGAGCGCGGGGGGAGGCGTCGGTGGCGCGCCGGCCGCGGAACGATTCTCGCGCATGCGGGGCCTGCCGTGTTGCCGGCCGGCCGGTGGTCCCTGTGGCGGATCGAGGCATCGGAATCGCCTGCCGCTGAGAAGCGGCTGGAGGTGATCGCCCGCCAGTTCCTGCGACGCTATGGGGTGGTCTTTCGCGAGGTGCTGGCCAGGGAGGCTCAGCCTCCCCCGTGGCGGACGCTGCTCGCGATCTACCGGCGGTGGGAAGCCTCGGGCGAGATCCGCGGCGGCCGCTTTGTCGACGGCGTGGTCGGCGAGCAGTACGCGCTCCCGGAGGCGGTGGAAGCGCTGCGGGCGGTGCGGCGGCAGGAGCCGGCAGGGGAGACCGTGCTCGTCCCGGCGGCCGATCCCCTCAACCTTGCCGGCATCCTCACGCCGGGCTCACGGGTCCCCGCGACCTCGGGTCACCTGATCGTCTACCGCGACGGCCTGCCGGTGGCCTCGGGGCCCCTCGGGGCGGTGCGGAGTCATCTCCAGCCGGTGGCCTAAGCGCGCGCTACCCCGGCTCGGCCAGCAGTTTCACGATTGTCCGTTCCGTGGTGTCGTACTCGCCCTCGCCGACGTGCGTGTACCGGATGGCGCCCTTTTTGTCGATCAGGTAGAGCGCCGGCCAGTAGATGTTCTTGTAGGCGTTCCAGATCTTGAAGTCGTTGTCCATCACGACAGGGTACCTGATGCCCTCGCGCGCGATGGCGTTTTTCACGTACTCCACCGAGTGCTCGTGCGCAAACTCGGGGGAGTGGACCCCGACGATCACGAGCCCCTGGCTCCGGTACCTGGTGTCCCACCGCTTGACGTAGGGAAGCGTGTTGATGCAGTTGATGCACCCGCCGGTCCACATGTCCACCGCGACGACCTTCCCGCGAAGGCCGGCGAGGATGAGGGGCGCGTCGGTGTTGAACCAGGGGCCGCCCCCGGCGAATTCGGGCGCGTTCGAAGCGCTGCCGGCGCCTCCGGGCAGCGCGGCCAATCCCACCGCGGCGAGCAGCAGCAACGTGCCGGACAGCGAGCGCATTGAGCCACCACCCTTTCCAATTTGCCCCATCGTCAGGATAGTTGTCGATTGTATAGATTTGATGATGGCGATGCCGTTCGATCTGAAACCGTACGCTGATGTCCGCCGCGGAACGATTCGCGCCGTCTGGCCCGGAACGAACGCCTGTTTCTCATTCAGGTGGGGGATATTTGGCTCCACGGACCCTCCGAACGAAGGATGGATGCCTGCGCGCCTGCCTGCTAGCCTGAGCCTAGGCTGGGCAGACTTCCCGCAGTAAGAACAGGAAGCGTGATGGTCGCCACCGCCCCGCTGGGTGATACGTGTTATGCGATGTGTCCTTCGCTTGGCTTGGGTTGTTTGGAGCCTGGGCCTCTTACTATGGTGCGTCAGCGGGCTTTTCGTCCGTCCCGCCTTCGTCGGCCGATGACTTCATCTTGAACTCGACAACGCAGATCGACAGTGCTACTGTCACCGGCCTCCTGCCACTTGGCTTTCCACTCCCGGGGATCGAAGGAGTCCGCGTCGAAATCTATCGCGTCTTTCCGCAGGATTCGACCAGTCCCCCCTCCGGGCGCGTACCCACTCGCGTGAACTCGCCTTCCGATGTCAAATTCGATGCCCGGGACACCGCCGCCGGCAGCCTGACCTTCTCGGCCGCCGATCTCGGTGTTTTCGTCGTCTCGAACACGGTCCTCAATGGGATCCACCCGGTGCCGAACCAGCAAACTGGCGGCGAGGGCCCTGCGAGTGGTGAAGAGGTCCAACTCAATGCGCAATTCACCACCCCGCTCACGTTACCGGCTGATCACTACTTCTTCGTGCCTCAGGTGCAGCTCTCCAGCGGGGATTTCCTCTGGCTTTCGGCGCCCAGGCCGATCGTGCCGCCCGGGACGCCGTTCTCGCCCGACCTGGAGGAGTGGATCCGCAACGCGGACCTGGCCCCTGACTGGCTGCGGGTCGGCACGGATATCGTTGGGGGAACCACCTTCAATGCGACCTTCTCGCTGACAGGTGAAACGGTGCCGGAGCCTTCCACTGTCCTGCTCATGCTGAGCGGGCTGTCGCTGCTCGCGTGGAGGGGGACGCGTGCGAGACCGCGCCCGCCCGTTAGAGGCCGGGCCGGAAGGGAAACGCCTGGAGGATCCAGGCATTGAACCGGAACACCAGGTCGAAGAGCAGCGCCCCGCCCATGGCGACGAGAAAGACGCCGCTGGCCGTCTGGATCGCGCGCCCGTAACGGCTCACCACACGCAACGCGTTGAACGCCGTCGTCAGGAGGACCGCGGCGGCGAGGAACGGCGCTCCCAGCCCCAGCGAGTAGGCGAAGAGCAGGAGCGCGCCGTCCGCGGCGCGTTGAGTGGTCGCCGCCAACGTGAGGACCGCGGCCAGCACGGGCCC
>VBAN01000052.1 GCA_005882445.1 Candidatus Segetimicrobium genomatis
TCAAGATTCCCATCCTTGCCGAACTGCTCTATCAGGCGCATGCGGGGCGGCGGTCCCTCGACGACCGCATCATCCTCACCGGCGAGATGAAGGCCCCGGGCTCAGGCGTCCTCAAGGAACTCTCCGCGGGGACGCCGCTCACGGTCCGCGACCTCGCGACGCTCATGATCATCGTCAGCGACAACACGGCGACCGACATCCTGCTGGGGCTCCTGACCAAGGAGGCCGTCAACAGCCGTCTCCGGGCGTGCGGCCTCGAACGCACCACGGTTGCCATGTCCTGCCGTGAGCTGCTCAACGATCTCGTCGGCCTGGGCGGCGCGCCCGACAGCCCCGAGAACCGGCAGGTGGCGGCCGAGCGGCTCAAGCGGCGGGAGCTCGACCCGAACAGCCGCGTCTACCGGGACGACCGCGCCAACACGACGACCCCGCGGGAGATGGCCGGCCTGCTCGGGCATGTGCTCCGGCCCACGCTCAGCGGAGCGGCGCCCGGCCCCCTGCCTCCGGAGGTGTGCCGGCAGATTGCTCCTCGCGCCCGCGGTCGACATCGCGCACAAAACCGGGTCGGTGAGCCGGGTGAGCAACGACGCCGGGATCCTGTACGCGCCGAAATCCCCTTGCATCGTCGCGGTCTTCACGAGGGACCTTGCCGACGACCTCAAGGGACGCATGGCGATCGCGCAGGTGGGGCAGGCCGTCTACGAGGCCTACTCGTGACAGAGGAGAACTTGCGGGGCCGTTGAACGGCCCATCAAGAGTCTGCCCGCCGTTCCTCTGGGGGGATAGGAAGGGGGGGCCACATGCAGGCGATTCTGTCCCAGCGGCGCTACCAGGTGCTCGGCACCGCCTGGCTGGCGTGGTTCGTGAACTACCTGGATCGGACGAAGACCGCCGCCCTGCTGCCGCTCATCATCGTCTCTCTGGGGATGACGACGAAGCAGACGGGCCTCGTCCTCTTCTGGTTCTTCCTCGGCTACGCGTCCGTCCAACCGTTTGCCGGTTTTCTCACCGATCTGGTCGGCCCGAAACGAGCGCTGGCGCTCGCCGTCGGCGCGTTTTCTGTGTTCACCTGGACGATGGCGCTGGTGGGGAACTGGCAGGAGCTGGCCCTCCGGAATCTGCTCTTCGGGATCGCGCAGGGCTTCGAGGTGACGGCCGGCGCACGATCGCGCCCATCCTGGTGCCGTTCGTCGCCGTGCCGATCGCCCAGGCGACCGGGTCCTGGCGGTGGTCGTTCATGGTGATCGCCTTTTTCGGGCTCCCGGTTCTGGCGGCCATCGACCGCTTTATCGTGGACCGCCCGGAGCGGGATCCTCGTGTGACCAAGGAAGAGCTGAGGGTCATTTTCGGTGAGGACGAACTGCGAAAGAAGCGCGGCGAGATCACCGATCCGGCCCGCGCACATCGGGCGGAAGACCTTCCCCCCGGCGAGCGCGTCACCCCGTACTCAGAGATCTTCCTCAATCGCAGTGTTATGCTGATGTTCCTGGCGAGTTTCTTCAGCCTGCTGTCCTCTTGGGGGTTGACGACCTGGCTGCCAACGTATGGAGTCCAGCAGCTCAAGCTGCCGCTGCTCGTGGCCGGGACGCTGGCCTCCGTCGTCTATCTCGGCGCGCTCTGCGGGGTGGTGACCGGCGGCATCCTGTCGGACACGGTGTTCGGCACCAAGCGGACACCGATCTGGCTGCTGGGTGGCCTGGTCATGGCCGCCGCGATTCTGTGGGCGTCCACGTTTCGCCAGGGCGTGTCGCTCCTCACCGCGTATGCGGCGTTTTTCATCGCGGGGTTCTCCGGATCGTGGGCGCCCACGGGCCAGCTGTTCGCGCCGTATCTGGCCGAGATTCTCACCCCCGGCGCGGTCGGCCGGTCGCTCGGCGTGGTCGTCCTCGGCGGGATGGTCGGCAGCGCCGTGGCCCAGCCGCTGACGGCCGCGCTGGTGGTCCAGACGCCGAGCGGCCCGGACTTCTCACACGCGTTCGTGGTGTTTGCGTTGTGCGGTGTCTTGTTGTTCCTCTGCTGCGTGGGCATGATCGAGCCGCGCGTGCGGCGCACCTACCTCGGCTACCTGCTGTCGGGGAGAAAGGAAGGCACATGGCGGCCAAAATCTATCGTCGCCTCATAGGCGCGGTTATCTTCCTCATCGCGGCGTGGGCCCAACAGGCGGCCGCGGCGCCCGTGCGGCCCAGGGGGGCCGGGCCGGCCAATCCCTTCGCCGATTTTGGCCCGCTGACCGGAACGGCCATCACGCTCGACGTGATCAACACGGTGATCGTCGTTTACTACCTCTGGCGCATCTGGTCGCGTAGGGAGGAGAGGGCGGCAGGATAGCCCGAGCAATCTGTGCGCTGGCCCAAGCCGCCCGGGCATGCGCTCCCGACTTGGGTGAGGACCTCCCCGGCTCGGTAGTACGAAACCGAAAGCCTCAGGGGACGAGCCGGAAGGCTTTCTTGCCGCGCAGTCGGTAGGTAGAGAATCCCTTGCGATCTAATGTGAAGACGTGATCGGCCTCGCTCTCTTCCCCCAGGGCCACCAGTGTGGCGTCCGCAAAATCCATCGGCAGATCATGATACTTCTCCATAAGCGCTGCCACCCGTTGCAGGCTGGCTTTCGAGGATGGAACGAGCAGGAAGGCCCCACGGAGGAAGAATTCCAGACACGCTTTCTGCGGCAGCCACGCCGGGCCCACGAGATATAGGGCCTCGGCAAGGATGGCCTCCGTTGTCATGATCGGGCCCGTCCACCGCTCCAGGACGGCGACGCAAGCTGCGTGTTTTGTCTCGCTGCGATCGACCAGGGCTACGAATGCCCCGGTATCGAGCAGGAGTTCAGCGGGCACGCCTGAGACGCTTTAGCAGATAATCTCTATGGCGCTGCCCCAAATCAGGGACGCCGCTTTCCGTACTGCCGAGCAGGTCTCGCACCAGGTCGATCGGACGAGGGTCTCCTTCAGTATCGGCTACGCTCAGGAACTGCTCTAAGGCCAGGCGGACGATCTCCGACCGCCTGCGCCTCGTGTGTCGCGCGACGTTGTCTAGTTTGGTGGCCAGAGTGGCCGGCATTCGGAGAGTCAACTGGCGCTCCATACTCGCCGTCCCTTCTTAAGTCCGCAATTCAATGTACTGCGTTGCACTGCACCTGTCAAGATCAGTTTGTTCTTGGGTGGAGATTTGGCTGTTCGGGCGGGACGACGCGATAACTCGGATCTTTGGGAGCCTGTCACGCGACAAGTTGATCTGCGACTATTGAGCACTCAGCGACCGCACAAAAGGTCGGAGCTTAGTCTTCGTGATGGCACGGCAAGACGGTCGCCGGCGGTAACAAAAGCGCAATTTTGTGCGACAGCCGTGCCAGGCACGGATTCTTCCCAGTCTTGCCTCCAGGCTCAGCGCTTCCGATCTTCGCGGACAAGGCGAGCGCTATCGCAGAAAATGCGTCCGGCAGGCCGACGGGCTCTTCAGCGGCCGATTCGAGTATACTCACAAGCTCTTGCTGAAGCGATCGCCGGCGCCGTGCCGCTCGTCGCTTGAGGGATCTTACAACGTGCTCGGGTACATCCCGCACGACGAGATCCGCCACGAGGGGACCTCCTTTCCAAAGAGTGTATGACTTTATTATAGGATCAGACTTGGAACACGAGGTCAAATTACTGAGTGGACCTGGTTGGTTAACTCCGAGCAGGTCATTTTGCCCAGGCGGGAGCCTTGGACGTGGCCATCCTCGGCTGGTTGTCCTCCACGCCTAGACTGAGTATACTAGGCAGTGCCCTAGAGGCCGGCGTAGCTCAGCGGTAGAGCAGCTCATTCGTAATGAGCAGGTCATCGGTTCAAATCCGATCGCCGGCTCCACCGCATTTCAGGCATGTTTACTCGG
>VBAN01000299.1 GCA_005882445.1 Candidatus Segetimicrobium genomatis
CCCAAGGAAGCTGCGGGGTAGGGCGATGCCGAGAAAAGGCGCGGTGGCGCGCCGCCCGGGGGCGGTCGACCAGGTCTTTGCAAACCAGACGGTGGGCCGCCTGATCAACAAGGTCATGACGCGCGGCAAGAAGAGCACGGCCGAGCGCATCGTGTACCATGCGCTGGATGCGGTGAAGGAGAAGAGCGGCAAGGAGCCGGTTAAGTTGCTGGAGCAGGCGCTGCACAACATCATGCCGGTGCTCGAAGTCCGCCCGCGGCGGGTCGGCGGAGCGACCTACCAGGTCCCGGTGGAAGTCCGGCCGGACCGGCGCGTCTCCCTCGGGATGCGGTGGCTGGTCCAGTACGCGCGCTCGCGCTCGGGGAAGACGATGCGCGACAAGTTGGCCGCCGAGATCCTGGACGCCAGCAACAACACCGGGTCCGCCGTGAAGCGGCGCGAGGATACGCACAAGATGGCGGAGGCCAACAAAGCCTTCGCCCACTACCGCTGGTAGGGGTTCGGGATGATGCGCGCACCGGAGGATCCGTGGAAACGCAGTTGGAGCGACGGCAGACGGGCATGAGCGGGCGCGCATCGCTGGAGACCATCCGCAACATCGGGATCATCGCCCACATCGACGCGGGCAAGACGACGACGACCGAGCGCATCCTGTTCTACACCGGCCGGACCCACCGGCTGGGGGAGGTGGATGAGGGCTCGGCGACGATGGACTGGATGGTCCAAGAGCGCGAGCGTGGGATTACCATCACGTCCGCCGCGACGACCTGCCAGTGGCGGCACCATACCATTAATATCATCGATACCCCCGGTCACGTGGACTTTACCGCCGAGGTCGAACGGTCGCTGCGGGTGCTCGACGGCGCCATCGTCATCCTCAGCGCGGTCGAGGGCGTGCAGCCCCAGTCCGAGACCGTCTGGCGGCAGGCCGACCGGTACAAGGTCCCGCGGGTGGTCTTCATCAACAAGATGGACCGGACCGGGGCGGATTTCTTCCGCACCCTCGCGATGATGCGGGAGCGGCTGGAAGCCCGGGCCGTGCCGCTGCAGCTGCCGATTGGGGTCGAGGACGGCTTCGAGGGCGTGATCGATCTCATCCGGATGAAGTCGATCATCTACACCGACGACCTGGGCACCCGCAGCGACGTGACGGATCTCCCCGCGCCGCTGCTGGCCGATGCCCAGGCGTATCGGGAGAAGCTCGTCGAGGCGGCCGCGGAGCTGGACGATGCCCTGACGGAGAAGTACCTGGAGGGCAAGGCCCTCACCGAAGACGAGATCCGCGGGGCGATCCGCAAGGGTACCATCGCCGCGCGCGTGATCCCGGTCCTGTGCGGCAGCTCCTTCCGGAACAAAGGCGTGCAGCCGCTCCTCGACGCCGTCGTGGACTATCTTCCCTCTCCGATCGACAAGCCGCCGGTGGAAGGCAAGCATCCCAAGACCGAGGCGGTCGAGCGGCGGGAGGCCGATCCCGCCGGCCCGTTCTGCGCGCTGGCGTTCAAGATCATGACGGACCCCCACGTCGGCAAACTGACCTACTTCCGCGTGTATTCGGGCCGGCTGCCGGCCGGGTCGTACGTCTACAACGCCACGCGCGGGGTGAAGGAGCGGGTCAGCCGGATCCTCCAGATGCACGCCAACCACCGGGAGGACATCAAGGAGGTCTCCGCCGGGAACGTCGTGGCGGCCGTCGGCCTCCGGGAGACGACGACCGGCGACACGCTGTGTGACGAAGCCAACCCGGTGACCCTCGAGTCGATCAAGTTTCCCGAGCCGGTCATCGCGGTGGCGGTGGAGCCCAAGACCCGCGCCGACGAGGAGAAGCTCGGGGCCGCGCTCGCCAAACTGGCGGAGGAGGACCCGACCTTCAAGGTCCGGTTCGACAGCGAGACGGCGCAGACGATCATCTCGGGGATGGGCGAACTGCACCTGGAGATCATTACCGACCGGCTGCTGCGGGAGTTCAAGGTGGAGGCCAACGTCGGCCGTCCACAGGTCGCCTATCGCGAGACGATCCGGCGGGCGGCCGAGGCCGAAGGCCGCTACATCCGGCAGACCGGCGGGCGGGGACAGTACGGGCACGTTGCGGGAGGCGGCCGAGGGGGGCGTGCTGGCCGGGTATCCGATGGTCGATGTGCGCGCCACCCTGACCGATGGCTCGTTCCACGAGGTGGACTCTTCGGAGATGGCGTTCAAGATCGCCGGCTCCCTGGCCTTCAAGGCGGCCGTGGAGAAGGCGCAGCCGGTGCTCCTCGAGCCGGTGATGAAGGTCGAGGTCGTGACCCCGGATCAGTACATGGGCGACGTCATCGGGGACCTCAACGCGCGCCGGGGCAAAATCACGACGATGGAACAGCGGGGGAACCTCCGGATCGTGGGCGCGGAGGTGCCGCTGGCGGAGATGTTCGGGTACGCGACCGCGGTGCGGTCCAACACCCAGGGGCGGGCGACGTACACGATGGAGTTCTCCCACTACGAGGAAGTCCCGAAGAACATCGCCGAGGCCCTGATGACGCGGGCCGGGGTGAGCGGGTAGGGCAGGGCGGGCGGCAGAGGCGGAGAGCGGTAGGGGAGGCCGGGGGATGGCGAAGGCGAAGTTCGAGCGGACGAAGCCGCACGTCAACG
>VBAN01000300.1 GCA_005882445.1 Candidatus Segetimicrobium genomatis
CGTTCACCCACGACATGTCGGTGGGAAGGCCGCTCGGACGGACGACCTACTACGCCGACCTCCAGACCATCATCGCGAGGATGGTCGACAAGGTCGTGCTGAAAGATGTCGATCCCAAGTCGGCGCTGGCCGAAGCGGAGCAGGAGTTCACCCGGGCGTCCACTCCCTAGCGCCATGGAATCGATCGACGTGCATTTCCACGTCGTGCCGCCGGCGTTTCTCGAGGCGGTGCGGCGGGGGACGTTCCGCCAGGTGATGGAGCTCCAGCGCCGCGGCGGCCGCGAATTCACCGTGTATCACGCGCCGGCCAATGTTGTCGTCGAGCCCGACAATGAAGTTGATCCACGGCTGTCCGACGAGCGCCTGATGCTCGAGGGGCTGGACCGGCGGCGGCTGGACGCGGCGGCGATCGGACCGTCGCCCGGCCAGTTTTTCTACTGGGCCGATCCGGATCTCGGGGAACGGATCGCGCGGCTGATGAACGGTGGCATCGCGGCTCTGGCGAAGGCTCACGGGGAACGGATGGTCGGCCTGGGCACGCTGCCGATGCAGGACGGCGGGCGGGCCGCCCGGGAGCTCGAGCGGGGGGTGACGCAGCTCGGACTGCGCGGGTTCGAGATCTGCACGCACATCAACGGCCGGGACCTGGACGATCCCGGCCTGCTGCCGGTGTTCGAGGCGGCGGCCCGCCTTCGCGCGCCGCTCTTCCTGCACCCGCAGAACTGGGGGGAGATGCGCCGGCTGCGGGACTACCACCTGTGGAACCTCGTGGGCTTCCGGACGGAGACGGCCCTCGCGGCCGCGCGGTTGATCGTCGGCGGGGTCTTCGAGCGTTGTCCGGACTTGACGGTCATCCTCGCGCACGGCGGCGGCTACTTTCCCTACCAGATCGGGCGGCTCGATCACGGCTACCGGGTACGGCCGGAACTGCATGACCGGCTGCCGCGGCGTCCCAGCGAATATCTCGGAGGCATCTACTGCGACAGCCTCACGCACAACGCGCCGGCGCTGCGATTCCTGGTGGACCGCCTGGGTGATGATCACGTCGTGATCGGCACGGACTATCCGTTCGACATGGGCGACGAGACGCCGGTCGAGACGGTGCGCGCCTGCGGGCTGGGCCGTGAACGGGAAGCCAGGGTGCTGGGCGGCAACCTGACGCGGCTGCTGCGGCTGGGATAACAGCGTGGCGGGCCTTCGGACGACGCGTGGGGCGGGCGCGGCCGTGGCTGCGGTCGGCCGAGGCCCGGCACCAGGCCTGGGGCTATCTGTTCCTCGCCCCGATGTTCTTGCTGCTCGTCGTCTTCAAGTTCATCCCGATGCTGCAGGCGTTCTACCTGAGCCTCACGAGCTACGATCTGCTGAGCCCGCCCCGGTTTGTCGGCCTGCGCAACTATGCGACGCTGCTGGAGGACCCGCTGTTCCACCAGTCGGTCGGCGTTACCGCGTACTACGTCTTCGGGACCTGCGTCCTCATCTGGTTCGCCTCGCTGGGCCTGGCGCTGATCTTCAACGCGCCGCTGCCGGCCAAGAACGTGCTGCGGACGATCTACTTCATCCCGGCCATCGTGCCGGTCGTCGTGTACGCGATCATCTGGCTGTTCCTGTTCCATCCTTACGGGCTGCTGAACGTGGCCCTGCACGCGATCGGCCTGCCCGCCGTGCAGTGGCTGTCCGACACGCGGGCGGTGCTGCCGGGGTTCATTCTGTCGAGCCTGTGGCGCTTCGCGCCCTACTTCATGATCATCTACCTCGCGGGCCTCCAGAGCATCCCCCTGGAGTACTATGAAGCCGCGGCGATCGACGGCGCCACCGGCGCCCACGCGTTCCGGTTCGTCACGCTGCCGCTGCTGCGGCCGACGATTCTGCTGGTGGTCGTCGTCTCGATCATCCTGATGTCCAAGGTCTTCACCAACGTGCTGATCATCACCGGCGGAGGGCCGGCCGGCGCAACCCGCGTCCTGTCGCTCTTCATCTATCAGACCGGGTTCCAATACTTCAAGATGGGCCTCGCCAGCGCGGCGTCCATGTTCCTGCTGTTCGGGACGATGACGTTTACGCTGTTGCAGCTCCGGCTCTTCAGGGAGGATGCGCGTGGCTAGGCGGTTCGGACTGCTCTACTGGCTCGGGGTCCTGCTCGTCGCGGCGTGGGGCCTCGTGCAGCTGGCGCCGATCCTGTGGATGATCTCCACGTCCCTCAAGCCGCTGAACCGGATCTTCGCCCTGCCGGTCCAGTGGATTCCGCGTCCGCCGCAGTGGAGCAATTATCCCCAGGCCTGGAACGAGTTTCCGTTCGCCCGCTACTTCGTCAACAGTTTCATCGTGTCGGCCTCGGTCACGGTGCTGAACGTCTTTCTCGCGGGCCTGGCCGGGTACAGTCTCTCGAAGTACCGGTACTTCGGCCAGCGGGCCCTCTTCATCGCGATCCTGAGCACCTTGATGCTGCGCATCGAGGTGCTGATGGTGCCCACGTTCCTGATCGTGAAGGCGCTCGGCTGGCTGAACACCTACCAGGGACTGGTCATTCCGGCGGTGGCGGACGCCTTCGGCGTCTTCTTGATGCGCCAGTT
>VBAN01000054.1 GCA_005882445.1 Candidatus Segetimicrobium genomatis
AGGGGGGCAACGAGAGGGGACCCCGGTTGCCGTTGCATCGACTGACAACAGCGATCCCTGGGCTTTTGACGGTGGGCCTGGTCACGCTCGCTGCGTTGTACTTGAGCGGGCACCCCCCGGTGCGAGAAACCTCCGGTCTCTCCACGCAACCAGGCACGACGGCGCTATCCGGCTCAGACTCCTCCACAACAGCGGCCACACCCGGCACAGCGGCTTCATCCGGCGCGGCAGCACCATCCGACACCGCGGCACCATCCGACACCGCGGCCTCGTCCGGATCGGCAGCCTCGCCCGTCCCCGCGGCACCCACCGGCCCGGCGGGCGCGCCCGGCTCAGCGACACCTTCCGGCTCGGGGGCGTCGTCAGCCCCGCAGACAGCGACATCGCCTGGCGTCCCGAAGCATTCAGGATTCGCGCGAACGCAGATGACCTCGTCAAGCAACTCCACGCCAGCCACTATCCCGCGGTGATCATCAACAGAGGACCCTACCTGCTCGTTTGGGTAGGCCCGGTGGTTGACCGGACGTCGGCGGAGCGCCTCATGAAAAGCCTTCAGGTGGACGGGTTCAGCACCGCCTTAAGCCCCGCCCCGTAAGCTTCGAACCGCCCTTAAGAGAGGGGCGCGCACGGATCCTACAGGGATCCAATCGCCTCCATGAACCGGTACTTGTCGTAGATGGGGCGCCGGGGGACCTTGGCGGTCGTGGCGGTCCCTTCCATCTTTGCGACGAGCAACCACGGCCCCGGCTCCGCCAGGCTCTGGCGCGCCGCCCGCTCGAACTGGTCGAGGTCCGCGGCGCTCTCGACGTGCGAGGGCCCCGCGCCCCGCCCGATCGCCGCGAGGTCGGCCGCACCCGCGGTGTGGGTGGCCTGCCCGCCGGTCGTCTCGTAGGTCCCCGTGTCGCAGACGATGTGCACCAGGTTGGGAGGGCGAAGCGAGGCGATGGTGGCGAGGGAGCCCAGGTTCATGAGCAGCGAGCCGTCGCCGTCGAGCGCCCCACGTATACAGGTTCTCCGGGCGATGGCCGGCGACAAACAGATCGTAGCAGTTCTTCCCTAGATTTGCGATGACGGGCTCCCGGTCGAGCAGCCGGAGCAGCCTGCGGAACGCCTCGAGGCGGTTCATCGCCATGTCTTTCCCCCGCTGAGCGCCGTCGAGAGGATGAGCGCGACGGGGAGCAAACTGGCGAAGGCGAGCTTGGTCGCTCCTTCCACCGTGGCGGCGACGTCCTCGGCCTTGTCGATCCGGAACGCCTGAATCCCCAGCGACTCGAGGATCCGGGGGGCGGCGCGGCCCATCGGCGTCTGGACGGGGTTGAGTTCGCCGAGGCGACCCCGCTCGCTGATGATGATGAGGAACGGAATCTGAATGCCGATCGCCAGGCCGCAGATGGCGTTGATCGAGTTGCCGAGGCCGCTTCCCTGCATCACCAGCGCCCCCCGCTTCCCCCCGAGGTACGCGCCGCACAGGACGGCCACCGCCTCTTCCTCTCGGGTCGCGGAGACCATGGTGATCGAGTCTTCCCCACGCAGCAGTTCCAGGAGCCGGTCGGCCACCTCGTCGGGCACGTACGCCACCATGTCGTACCCGTTGGCCTTGAGCGTCTCAGCCATCACGGCGCTCCAATCCATCCGAAAGATCTCCTTTCTCAGCCGGCGTGCCCCGCGTACGCGGCGGCCCCCATCCCGGCCAGCGGGCCGAAGACGGCTCCGGCCATCAGCCCGGAGCCGCCGGGATAGTTGTGGTAGAAGAGCCCGGCGGCCAGCTCGCCACAGGCGAAGAGCCCCGCGAGCTTGCGGTCATCGGCGTTGATCAGCGCCGCGTCGGGGCCGATCCTGAGGCCGCCGAAGGTGAACGTGATCCCGCACGTCACAGGAAAGCACAGGTACGGCGGGGAGTCCAGCCGCTGCGCCCAGTTCGATTTGGGGGGCGTGATCCCCAACGCCGCCTTTCCATCCTTGACGGCGGGGTTGAACTCCTCGCCGTTCACGGCGGCGTTGTACGCGGCGATCGTGCGCTTGAGGGTCGCGACCTCGATGCCCGCGGTCCTGCCCAGCGCTTCCATCGTTTCGCCTTCGAGGCGCGTCGTGCCGGGCAGCGTGTAGGGCTTCTTCAAGAGGTGGACGGCCTTTTGATCGAACAGCTGGAACGCCACCTGGAGGGGCTGGCGCATGATCTCCTGGCCGTAGCGCGCGTACGTGTAGTTCCGAAAATCCTCGCCCTCGTCGACGAACCGCTCGCCGCGGGCGTTGACGTAGATCCCCAGCGGATACGAGTCCCGCTCGAAGTGCTGCACCAGCCGCCGCTCGTTGGCCGCCGGGGCGTTGAGGTCCCAGGCGACGGCGTGACACCCGCTCCACTGCCCGAAGGGCCTGGCGCCGACCCCCAGGCCCATCCG
Organism: Candidatus Segetimicrobium genomatis; assembly: GCA_005882445.1. Taxonomy (GTDB): domain Bacteria; phylum Sysuimicrobiota; class Sysuimicrobiia; order Sysuimicrobiales; family Segetimicrobiaceae; genus Segetimicrobium. The sequence continues at coordinate 2,400 of VBAN01000054.1, forward strand.
GATCCCATCTCCGGTATTGTACGGAGTGCCCCGCACCTTCGCGGCCTTCCAC
>VBAN01000302.1 GCA_005882445.1 Candidatus Segetimicrobium genomatis
CAAGGTCCTGAACACGCTCTGCCCCGCCATCACCATCCGGCAGGAAGAGACGGACGAGATGCTGCCCAAGATCGACGCGCTGCTGGTCATCGGCGGCCACGGCAGTTCCAACACCACCCGGCTCGCGGAGATGGGACGGGCCCGCGCGGTGCCCACCTATCACATCGAGACGGCCGCGGAGATTGTTCCCGCGTGGCTGGACGGCATCGGCACGCTGGGGGTCGTCTCGGGGGCCAGCACGCCCAACTGGATCATCGAGGACGTGATGCTCCGGCTCCAGGATCTCGGAGGCTCCTGACCCGCGGCCTCCGGCCGCGCCGGGAGCGCAGGGCGCTTCCCCGGGAGGGGCGCATGCGGCAGCATCGCGACGGCGTGGCGACGATCGGGATGCCCACCGTGGCCATCGTCGGCCGGCCCAACGTCGGGAAGTCCTCGCTCTTCAACCGGCTCCTCACCCGCCGCCACGCGATCGTCTCCGACGTCCCCGGGGTGACCCGCGATCGTCTCGAGGCGCCCTGCGAATGGTCCGGGCGCGAGTTCATGCTGATTGATACCGGCGGGCTCGTTCCGGGCGCCGCCGAACCGCTCGTCGTCCAGGTCCGGCGGCAGGCCGAGCGCGCCATCGCCGGCGCGAGCGCCGTGCTGTTCGTCGTCGATGCCGCCGCGGGGCTGACGCCGCAAGACGAGGAGATCGGGGACGTGCTCCGGCGCAGCCGCCGCCCGGTGCTGGTCGTCGCCAACAAAGTGGACACGCCCGAGATCGCCTCCGGGGCGTACGAGTTCCATGCCCTCGGGCTCGGCGAGCCGATCATGGTCTCGGCCACCCAGGGACTCGGCACCGGCGACCTCCTGGACGCGGTGCTGGCGATTCTGCCCGAGGGGGGAGCCCGCGAGGCGGAGGGGACCGAGGCAGACGCCGGGCCAGGCCCGCACCCGGCGCCAGCGGGGGAGGCGGAGGCCGCGATCGGGGTCGTGTTCACGCCATCGATACCCCGCTGCGCTACGACGGCCGGCCCGTCATCCTGATCGATACCGCGGGGCTGCGCCGGAAGAGCCATGTGGAGGCGGGGGTCGAGTTCTACAGCACGCGGCGCACGCACGACGCCGTCTCCCGGGCCGACGTGGGCGTCCTCGTGGTGGACGCCGTCGAGGGCATCACCGATCAGGACCAGCGCATCGCCCGTGAAGTGTACGAGGCGGGCCGCGCCGTGGTCTGTGCCGTGAACAAGTGGGATCTGCTGAACGGCTACACGCCGGAGCAGATCCACCGGGTGGCGCAGCAGCGTTTGCGATTCGTGCCGGACGTCCAGGTGTGCCTGACGGTGGCCACCCAGCGGCGTGGGATCGGGGAGCTGATGGCCGCGGTGTTCCGCGCCGCGCGGGCCAGAGCCTCCCGGATCGCGACGGGGCCGCTCAACCGGGCGCTCGAGGAGGCGTTGCGCGCCAACCAGCCGCCGTCGGACGCCACCGGCGATCGTGCTGTTCGTCAACGATCCGCGACTGCTCACGGTGGAGTACCAGCGCTATCTCGAGCGGCGGTTCCGAGGGGCGTTTGCTCTCGCCGGGACGCCGATCCGCTGGGTGCTCCGCAGGAGGAGGCCGGGCACGCCCGCGCGAAGCATGCCGTGACCCGAGGAGGGGAGCATGGCACTCGCGGTCATCATCGTCAGTTACCTCATTGGCGCCATTCCCACCGGCCTCATCGTCGTCCGCCTCCTCACCGGTGAGGACATCCGGCGCCACGGCAGCGGCAACATCGGGACGGTCAACGTCCTCCGTGTCGCCGGCACCGGCACCGCGGTGGTGGTGCTCGCGGTGGACATCCTCAAGGGGATGGTCCCCGTCATGCTCGCGGTCCGGATGGGGTTCCCCTCGTGGACGGTGGTGGCAGGCGGGCTGGCGGCGATCGCCGGACACAACTGGTCCGTGTTCCTCAACTTCCAGGGCGGGAAGGGCATCGCGACCTCGTTCGGAGTGCTGCTGGCCCTCTCCTGGCCCGCCGCGGCCGTTGCCGGGGCCGTGTGGGTGGTCGCGGTCGCCATCACCAGGTACTCCTCGCTCGGCTCGCTCCTGGCCGTGGTGTCCGTGCCGTTGAG
>VBAN01000301.1 GCA_005882445.1 Candidatus Segetimicrobium genomatis
TCTGACCCCGGTCGAACAACAAGCGCTCGAGCACGTGTGGATCCACACCGCGCGCTGGCTCGACCTGGCCGAACGCGACGGGCTGCGCGTCATTATCCGCGGCGAGGGATGCCGGCTGATCGATGCGCAGGGCCGGACGTATCTGGACGGCATCTCGGGGCTCTATCTGGTGAACGTGGGTCACGGGCGCGCGGAGATCGGCGAGGCGATGGCGCGCCAGGCCCGTGAACTGGCGTACGCGTCCAGCGCCACGTACACCAGCCTGCCCGCGGTCCAGCTCGCCGACGTGCTCTCCGGGATCACGCCGGGCGACCTGAACCGGATCTTCCTCTGTTCGGGCGGCTCCGAAGCGGTGGAGAGCGCCATGAAGATCGCCAAGCAGATCCAGGTCATGCGCGGGTTCCCCAAGCGGTACAAGGTGATCGCCCGGCTGGGCGGCTACCACGGGTCGACGTTCGGGGCGATGAGCATCACCTCCTCACGGAACGAGGCCTACTTCGGACCGTTCATGCCGGGGGTCAGCTTTGTGCCGTCCCCGAATCGCTACCGGCCGCACTTCGGATTGCAGGGGGAAGCGGAAGACCTGCGGTGCGCGGACGCCGTCGAACATGAGATTGTCGCGCAGGGGCCGGAGTACGTCGCGGCGGTGATCGGCGAGCCGGTCTCGGTGTCCAACAGCAATCACGTGCCGTCCCCGAAGTACTGGAAGCGGCTCCGGGAGATCTGCGACAAGCATGGGGTCCTGCTGATCATGGACGAGGTGATCAACGGGTTCGGCCGGACGGGCCGGATGTTCGCCGCGGAGCATTTCGGGGTGGTGCCGGATCTGATGACCATGGCCAAGGGACTCTCGTCCGGGTACGCGCCGATCGCCGCGGTGGCGGTCAGCGATCGGGCATTCGAGGAATTCAAGCGGAACGATGTCGGGCTCGCCCACCTGCTGACCTTTGGCGGCCAGGCCGTCGCCTGCGCCGCGGCCTTGAAGAACATCGAAATCTTGAAGCGGGAAAACCTGGCGCAGCGAAGCGCGGAGCAGGGGGACTACCTGATGCGGCGCCTGGAGTCCCTGCGTGCGCACCCGACCGTCGGCGATGTCCGCGGCCTGGGCCTGCTTTGCGCCGTGGAGCTCGTGCAAGACAAGCAGACCAAAGAGCCGTTTGGGTGGGGTCCGGCCGCCGCGAATCACCCGTTCAGCCGCCGGCTCATGGCGTTGATGACGGAACGCGGACTGCTCAGCCGCGTCTTCATGTCGATCCAGGTCGCCCCGCCCCTGGTGGTGTCGAAAGAGGAGATCGATCGCATCGTCTCGATTCTCGACGAGAGCCTGGCGGTGGCGGAGCGGGAGTTCGAATTCGCCTAGGCAAGAGAAACGCGAAGGGGTTGCCCGTGAGGACAACCCCTTCCGTCCCCTTCCGCTGCGTCGTTCCGGCTAGTGCGAGCCGCCTTCCCCGTTCTCGTTGTTGTCGTTGTCGCGGTGCTGGTTCTTGTCGTTATCGTCGCCGCGCCCGGTGCGCCCCGTGGCGGTGGTGCTGGTCGCGGCGATGATTGCAAAGCCGTGGTACTTGGCTGTGGCGCTGTTGTACACTTCTCCCACGACGTCACCGTTCTCGTTGACCCCGTAGGCGAACACGATGTTGCCCGTCCCCAGGGTGATCATCTTGAAGGTCGTCCCCTGAGCCTGGAAGGCATCGTACTGGAAGGCTGAATCCAGGTAGTATCCCACCATCACGCCGAGGCTGTTGGTGCCGTAGAGCTGGGTCGTCCCGGCGATCGGGGCAGGGACCAGGGTGCTGGGCGTATCAACCGTGCTGAGGACTCCCGAGCGCTGCGCGAACCCGTGCGACCCGCCGTTCTGGTCGAAGAAGTATCCGACGACCCCGTCGGTGCGGTCGACCGCGTTGAGGATGGTATCGGTCGCGCTGGTGGCATCCACCGCGCTGTACCCCGTGGTGAGGTCGGTCCCCTTATGCATGAAGCCGTGGATGTGGCCCTTCCCCCCGTAGGTTCCCGCGATCGTGCCGTCGTTGGCGATCCCGTTGGGCGAGATGCAGCAGTCGGCGCCCGGAACGTTGATCACGAGATAGCCCTGCGTGTAGTCGGTCCCATGATGCAGGAAGCCGTGCGTCATGCCCGTGTTGTCCTCGTAAATCCCCACGATGTCGCCGAGGTCGTTGATTCCCTGGACGTAGGTGAGAATGGACCCGGGAACGTCGACCGTGGTGAAGCCCGTGGTGTAGCTGGTGCCCTGATGGAGGAAGCCGTGGTAGGCTGCGCTGGCGGTCGTGTCCTGATAGAATCCCACGATGGCGTCGGCGCTGTTGATGCCCATGGCCCACGTCAGTGCCGCGCCGGGGACGTCAAACGTCACGGTCACGGCAACCCCGGTCGTGCCGCCCCCGGTCGAGACCGTCGGGCACTTCACGGGGCGGTTGTTCTGCTTGCAGACCTTGTACCTGTTTTGGGACCCACTGTCGTCCCGATCCCGGTCCGCAGAGAGACTCCAGTTGTTGTGATCCGAGGTGCTCGGCCGAGCCGCCGGGGTAACCACCAGCATGAAGCTCAGCATGATACTGAGGAAGATGACTCCGACGAACATCTTGCGCTGTCGCATCTCACTACCCCCCTAAGATTGCGCGGCCTCGTCTGCTCTCTTGGTCGGCCGCGCGCCCTTTCCGTCTGCCACGTCCACCCTTCTGTTTACGCTCCGGGCTCGTACGAAACCCGGCCCTGCCGCTTTGGTCTTGTCCTCCGCTTGCATTCTTCATGATGCCCCCGATACAAGTCCGGCAGTCGTCCGCGGGGCCAAAATCCACCGTTCGGCACGCCTCAGTCATCCATTTGATTACGTGGAGGCCGGAAAACTTCCAGGAAAGCTCCTGAGAGATGCGCTTCAGACGGGGGAAGACGTGACTAGAGATCCGCCGGGCGGGGTATCCACCCAGAGCAAGGGACCCTGGATACCCTATGAAGGCACCCGAGGATTTGCCAATCTATCCGATCCGCACGGCGGCCGCGCTGACAGGCGTTCCCGCACGGCGGATTCGCAGTTGGGAGGTCGAATACCGGCTGCTCAGTCCGGCGCGCACCAGGGGCGGACACCGGCTGTACTCGAGCCGCGACATCGCGCTGATCCGGCGGATCCGTCACCTGATGGAGACGGAGAGCGTGCCCCCTCGGGGGATCAAGGCCCGGCTGGAGGGTCAGTCAGGCGCGCGTGTCGAAGCGAAGGCCCCCGGTTCGGTGTAGCGTGGCAACGCAGGGTTCCGCGGAGCTATCGCAAGACCATGTGGCCGGTCGCCCACAAGATCAGTCCCGCGAGCAGCAAGAAAATCCCCAAGTCCACGGTATGGCTCCTTTCGCCAGAGGACGGGTCATCACAGCATCTATAATTGTCCTCATGACCGGGGAGTCCTTCCCGAGCGCCTGACCCCCAAGGATCGGGCCAGGACCCCGGGGCCGGCCCGATGGAGAATCCTGCGGTCAGGCTCGGACGGCCGCCTTTCGAACGCGCTTCTTGGGGCGGGTCTCGCTCTCGAGCATTGACTCGGCAATCCAGATCGAGAGCAGCACGTCCAGCGATGTCATCGTCTTCGGGACGCCCTCCCGGGGAATGCCCTCGTGCTTCGGTCTGGCGGTCTTCCGAATCGTGACCGGACCCGCCGAGTACGAGTAGTGCCTCATGACTCCCACCCGCCCTTCTCCCGGCGTGTCTCGGGCCCTCTGCGGCGCCGACCGACCCGCATCGAGTAACGATCAGGGAGAGGTTGCACGCGCGCGCAGGAGTTTACCTCCTCCCTTTGGCTGGTTTTCGACAACAGTTCGAATGAACAGCGCCGCCGGCCGCGGTGTTGGGGGAGGTCGCAGGACGAACGCTGCAGACTCGGGGGCCACCCCCCGCGCGGGGCGGCTTTTGATCATTTGATGTTGCAAAATCGTTCACGTGACCGATAGCGGACCGGTGCCGCGGCGGTGCATGATTGGACGGTGATGGACCGCAAGATCTTCCGGGTGTTCACCCACATGGTCCTGTTTCTGCTGTCCCTGCTCACGGGCATGCTCCTTCCGCCTACGTTCGCCGGCCGCTAGGCGGCCGTCCGCCTTCCAAGGACTTTCCTAAGGAAAGGAAGTGGTCCGCGCCATCCCGTAACCCCCCTGGTCACAGTGTTGACCATTGGAGGGCGCCATGGATCTCCACGGGGGCGTCGCGGTGGTGACGGGGGGCACCGGAGGATTGGGGCGCCGGATTTTACAGAAGCTGGTCCGGGCCGGCGCCCACGCGGCCGTGTGCTATCGCGAGCGTCGGGACGAGGCCGAGACCGTGGCCCGCGACCTGGAGCGACTCGGGGGCCGCGCGGCGCCGTTTCAGGTGGACGTCGGGTCCCCGGAGTCTACGCGCAGCCTGATGGCCGATGTGGTCCGGATGTTCGGCCGCATCGACATCCTCGTCAACGACGCGGCCTACAATAAATGGATCCCGTACCATCAGCTGGACGACCTGCGGGTGGAAGACTGGAACCAGATCCTGACGGTCAACCTGACCGGGCCGTTTCTCTGCATCAAGGCCGCCGCGCCGCTGATGAAGCAGCAGGGCGGGGGGCGGATCGTCAACGTGTCCTCGGTCGCGGGCCTCAGCCCGACCGGGTCGTCCATTGCCTACGCCGTCTCCAAGGCCGGACTGAACCACCTGACGAAGTGCATGGCCGTGGCGCTCGCCCCGGAGATTCTCGTCAACTGCGTCGCGCCCGGATTCATGGAGGGCACGCGCATGAGCGAGAACCTGTCTGCGGAATACCGCCGGCGGGCCAAGCAGGGAGCCCTGCTGCAGCGCGAGACCGATAAGGATGACGTTGCCTCGCTCGTGGTCGAGTTCTGCCGGACGGACAGCGTGACGGGACAGACGCTCGTGGTCGACGCCGGGCGCGTCTTCCACTAACCGCCGAGGGCGGGGAGGGCCGCCCGGCGCGCGCGGGCGCCCACCACGGCGCCGGACGGGGGGACGGAGGGGGACATGGACCTCGGATTGGACGGGAAAGTCGCGCTCGTGACGGGAGGCAGCAAGGGGATCGGTCGAGCGGTGGCGGCGGGGCTGGCCCGCGAGCGCGCCCGCGTGGCGATCGCGGCGCCGGGGACATGTCGAAGCCCGAAGATGTCGCGCGCGTGATGAACGACGCGGTCACCCACTTCGGAGGCATCGACGTGCTCGTCAACAACGCCGGCTCGGCCCCAGGCGGGCTCCTGTTGAATCTCACCGAAGAAGATTGGGCGCTGGCCCTGCAGTTGAAGTTCCTGGGCTACGTGCGGTGCATGCGGGCGGTGATCCCGCACATGCTCAGGCGCGGCGGCGGGCGGATCGTGAATATCGTGGGCAACGACGGCGTCAAACCCACCTACCTGGAGCTGACCCCGAGCGCCGCCAACGCCGCCGACCTGGCCGTGACCCAGGCGCTGGCGGAACAGTACGGGCGGCACAACATCCTCATCAACGCGGTCAATCCCGGGCCGGTGGGCACCGACCGCTGGGACGGGCTGGTGCGCGGCTACGCCCGCGACAAGGGGCTGAGCCCCGAGGAAGCGTCCCGGCGCGCCACGCAGAGCATTCCCCTCGGGCGCATCGCCACCCCTGAAGAAGTTGCCGACGTCGTGGTGTTTGTGGCCTCCGCCCGCGCGAGCTTTATGAACGGGGCGCTGATCACGCTGGACGGCGGGCAGCGCAAAGCGATCATGGATGTGTGAGCCAGCCTGTTCGGATGACGGGCCGGAGATCGATGGGGAGGGATCAATGCCGTCTCCATGGGAGCAGGTCAGGCAAGAGGTTCGGCGGCGGTCCGCGGTCGCCGCGGTGGCGGCATCGCCGGAGAGCGTGCGGCACCTTGCGGGGGTACACTTTGCCAGCCAGGTGATGATCCGCCGCCGGCTCGCCTTTGTGGTTGTCCCCGCCGATGGCGACGCCGTGCTGCTGGTGCAGTCCGTCCTCGAGACGACGGCCCGGTCGCTTGGCAGCCTTCCGCGGGTCTCCACGTATGTCACCGGGCCCGTGGCCGCTCTCTCGGGCCTGTTGAAAGAACGCGATCTCCACAGGGGAGCGCTGCTCATCGAGATGGACTTCCTGCCTGCGGCCGACGCCGGGGAATTGGCCACACGTCTTCCGGAGGCCCGTCTCGATGACGCCGGGGACCTCTTCCGGGCGGTCAGGCAGACGCGCCTGCCGAGGGAGATCGAGGAGCACCATGGGTACAGCCGGGCGGCGGAGCGCGCGATCCAAATCGCCTTCGCCCTGGCCGCGGGCGGCGGATCCACCGAGCAGGACGTCCACGTCCGCATGCAGGATGCCATGCTCACGCTTGCAGGCGGCACGATCCCCTTCCTGACGCTGGCCTCCGGGCCGGAGCGCACCCTGGATGTCCATGCGCGCCCGACCAGCCGGATCATCCGGTCGGGGGACCTCCTCCGGGTGGACCTCGTCGGATTTTTCTCGGGCATGTATACCGACATGGCCCGCACGGTGGCAGTCGGCCGAAGCACGCCGGAGCAGCGGGACCTGTATCAAAGGGTGCGCGCCGTCCAACGCGAGGTCATCGAGTCTCTGCGCCCCGGGCTGGCGGCCGGCGACGTCTATGAAGGGTTCCTGACACGGGCAAAGAGCCACGGGCTCGCATTTACCTACCGGTACGTCGGACACAGCACCGGCTATGACGTGGTGGAGGAGCCGGTGATGACCACGGGCAATCCGGCAAGGCTCTTGCCGGGGATGGTGCTGTGCGTCGAGGTGATGGACAGGCTTCCCGGCGTGGGCGCGGTCCATCTCGAAGATATGCTGCTGCTGACGGACGACGGCCCGGAGATCTGGACAAACATCATGGCGGCCGACGATCTGCCGGTGGTGTCGTAGCGGCGCGGGAGGATGGGGATCATGGAGTTCACAGGTCGGGTCGTGCTGATCACCGGGGCAGGGGGCCGGTTGGGGGGGCCGTGCGCACTGGCGTTTGCACGCGAAGGCGCGCGGTTGGTGCTGACCGATACCAACGAGGCGTCTCTGCGCGCGGCCGCCGCCGCCGTCCGGGAGATCGCCCCGGCGGCGGCGGTGCGGGCCGATGTGTCTCTGAGAGATGACGTCGAGCGGGTGGTCGCGGAGGGGGCCCGCAGCGTGGGCCCCGT
>VBAN01000303.1 GCA_005882445.1 Candidatus Segetimicrobium genomatis
CGATGGACTACGGCTACCGCTGGCTCCTCGAGCACGCCCTGCGGCGGCGGTGGGTCGTGGTCGTCCTGACGCTGCTGGTGCTGTTCAGCATTGGGCCCCTCGGGGCCGCGGTCAACAAGAACTTTCTGCCGGAGGACGATCAATCGCAGCTGGAAGTGGTCGTGCGGGCGCCCGAAGGATGGACGCTCGCGGCCACCGACCGTTTTGCCACCCAGATGGCCGCCGAGATCCGGCGCCTGCCGGGGATGGATTACACCATCGTGACGGCCGGCGACGACCCCCAGCATACCCCCAACCGCTTCACGATCTTCGCGAAGATGGTCGATCTGGACAAGCGGTCGATCAGCCAGCAGGCCATGTACAGCAAGGTCCGGGACCTGATCCAGTCGCGCTACGGCTATCTCGGGCTGCAGACCCAGGTCGAGGCGGTCGCCGAGTTCGGCGGCAGCGGCGGGTTCCAGCCCGTGGACTACGTTGTCAACGGCCCCAATCTCGGCGTCCTGACCCGCGTCGGCGATCAGGGGATCCGGATCCTCCGCTCCATCCCCGGGGTCGTGGACCCCCGCTCCTCCCTGATCAGCGGCGCCCCGCAGCTGGGGGTGCAGGTGGACCGCGCCCGCGCCGCGGACCTGGGCGTGAACGCGGTCGACGCCGCGAACGCCCTGTACATGCTCGTCCAGGGCGTCGAGGTCAAGACCGCCAAGTACACCGAAGCCGGCCAGCAGTACAAGATCGTCATCCGCGCCGATAAGCAGCACCGGTCGGACCAGGACCTGCTGGCGCAGCTGCCCGTCTCCTCTCCCACCCAGGGGGTCGTGGCCCTCGAGCAGGTCGTGACCACGAGCCGCGGGGTGGGCCCGAGCGAGATCAGCCACTACAACCGGCGCCGTCAGGTCGAGCTGACCGCGAACCTCCTGCCGACCGCGTCCCAGCAGGCGGTGCTGCAGGAGCTGGACCGGAAAATCCGGGCGCTCGGCCTGGGGCCGCAGTACGACATGACGTTCACCGGCCAGGCCATCGAGCAGGGCCGGCAGGGGGCGGCCTTCATGCAGTCGTTCATGCTGTCGTTCCTGTTCATGTACCTGGTGCTGGCGGCCCAGTTCGAGTCGTGGCTCCACCCGGTGACGATCCTGCTGTCGCTGCCGCTGACGGTGCCGTTTGCGCTCCTCTCGATCCTGTTCCTGCATGGGTCGCTGAACATTCTGTCCCAGCTGGGAATTCTCGTGCTGTTCGGCGTCGTAAAGAAGAACGCGATCCTCCAGATCGACCGGGCCAACCACCTGCGGGTGCTGGGGCTCGACCGCAACGCGGCCATCGTCCAGGCCAGCCGGGACCGGCTGCGGCCGATCCTGATGACCACGATCGCCTTCGTGGCCGGGATGATCCCGCTCGCGATCTCGACCGGCGTGGGAGCGGCGACCAACAGGGCGATGAGCTCGGTCATCATCGGCGGGCAGGTGATGTCGCTGCTGCTGACCCTGGTGGCGATCCCGGTGATGTACTCGCTGTTGGACGACCTCCGCGGGCTGCGGGTCAGCGGCTGGCTGGCGGTCCCGCGGCGTTGGTGGGAGGGCCGGGGCGGTTTGCCCCGCGAACAGACGCCGTCCCCGCTCGGCCCGTAAGCGTCGTCTCCGGCGCGTCCCGCGCGGTCGAGGGGTAGAATTGGATCTTACCAGGAGAGTGGACCGTCCCCAGGGGGGGTAGTGAAATGAGAGATCGGTATGTTGCCCTGATCGTCGCGTGCGCGCTGGTGCTGGCGGCGCCCGCGGCGAAGCCCGCCGGAGCGCAGCAGGCGCCCCCGGCGCCTACGCCGCCGCCCGGCATGCAGGTGCCCTCGGCGCCCACCTTGGGTCCCATCCCGACGATCCCGCCGGTCCCTACGCTCGCGCCGCACCCGCTGACGCTGGCCGACGCCCTCACCGCCGCGCTGCAGAACAACTTCCAGACCCGCCAGGCGGCCCTTGCGGTCGCGGTCGCCCGGGCGCAACTGCGGGAGGCGGAGGCCCAAAAGGCTGTCACTTTAGGCGGGTCGGCGAGCTTCACGGATAACTCCCTGTCCGGCAGCGCGCCGGTGAGCGGGACCATCTCGATCCCCGGGAGCGGGATCACCAACCAGCCGTTTACGGCGACCGGGTTCGGGGGGACCGCGGCCACGAATTCCGTGTTTGCCCTGACCTTCAAATACCCCCTGTACACCGGCGGGGCGCTGGAGGCGCAGATCGCGATCGCCCGGGCGAATGCGCTCATCGCGGAGGCGCAGTTCGCCGCGGCGGCGGAGCAGGTCGTCTTCTCCGTCCGGCAGGCGTATTATTCGGTGACGGCGTCCGAGGCCAACGTCGTGTCGGCGCAGCACGCGGTCGACGCCGCGCGCGAAAACGTTCGGGTCGCGGCGGCGCGCGTGCAGGTGGGGACCTCTCCGCAGTTCGACCTGCTCCAGGCGCAGGTGCAGCTCGCCCAGTCGGCGCAGGCGCTGACCCAGGCCAGGACGGCGTTGTCGCAAAGCCAGCAGAACCTTGCCGCGACCCTGGTCCTCCCGCTGCCGAC